>CAZDTI010000127.1:13904-19773 GCA_964508085.1 uncultured Saprospiraceae bacterium
ATCCACTTATAAATCCAAATGCTGACGAAACTCCTTATAATGGAGTTGATGATGACTGTAATGAAAACACGCCGGACGACGATCTGGATCAAGACGGTTTCGTCTTCGCCCTTGACTGCGATGATAGTAATCCAAATATAAATCCAAATGCTGACGAAACTCCTTATAATGGAGTTGATGATGACTGTGATGAAAGCACGCTGGACGACGATCTCGATCAAGATGGTTTCGCCTTAGCCCTTGACTGTGATGATGGTAATCCAAATATAAATCCAAACGCTGATGAAACTCCTTATAATGGAATTGATGATGACTGTGATGAAAGCACGCTGGACGACGATCTGGATCAAGACGGTTTCGTTTTGGCTCTTGACTGCGATGATACCAGTGCAGATATAAATCCAAACATGATCGAGATCCCCAATAATGGAATTGACGAAGACTGCGACGGCGAAGATGCCATTGTTTCTATTAAAGAAGTAGACAAATCATCTCCTTTACTCTTTCCTAATCCTACCATGGATGTAGTAACCGTACAGTTTTCACAAATACCGTTGAGTGGGACTTACCAAATACAAACAGTGGCTGGGCGAATAATTAGGCATGGAGCTTTAGATCAACAAACGGAAATAGACTTATCGGATTTAGAGACTGGCCTTTATATAATATTATTGGAAAATAGGGAAGGTCGTTGGGTGAAAAGGCTGGTGAAGTTGTAAAATCAGAACCTTGTATTCTTATATCACATCAACAAATTTGATCAAGATGCGTATCTAAAATTCATGTCTAATGATGAAGTAAGTTTTGCCAAAAAAGACATAAATGGTAATTATTGATAATAAAAGAAAATTAAGCGCTTTTGTTGATAATGCCTAGGAGCGAGGGCAAAAGGCACTGGCGGGCAATATATTTTTATTTTGCCACAATTAAATTCAGTAGTTGCTATTACATCAGGTAATTATAGAAATGGGAAAACAAGACAGCCTGAAAAAATATTACAAGACTATATTCTTTCGGAAATATTAAATTAAAAACCCAGTACATAGTCGCGTAGGCGACCCACCAACAACACATTGACGGATACACCTCTCGCTCCATAGAAGCACTTCGACTACACTCCCTGCAAACCAAGCGGATCGCATACTTCGCAGTTCTACTTTCCCTGCTTAATAAGTGAACGCTGATGAGAACAACGGCTATGGTGGCTATAGCCGACAGTAAAGCAAACATTCAATCCCAGCACACGGCCACCGCGCCGCAT
Organism: uncultured Saprospiraceae bacterium; assembly: GCA_964508085.1. GTDB lineage: Bacteria > Bacteroidota > Bacteroidia > Chitinophagales > Saprospiraceae > CALGLS01. The sequence continues at coordinate 15,166 of CAZDTI010000127.1, forward strand.
AGCTTATGGTTCGCTTCCAAGAAAGTGAAAAAGTTAATACATATTGTTACTAATCTAAGGTATAATCATTATGAAAGAAGGTAAACAAAATCAAATAGTATTAAAGATTAAATTAGAGCAATGAAAAAAATAACGATTCTTACAATTCTAGGGTTTCTATTGAACACGAATTTAAATAGTCAAACAAGGTTTTTTGAATTCAAATCCGAAGCTGAGACATATTCAGAAAATGAAAATTATATAGCTTCAGCTAAGTTTTATACACTTGCATTTTCACAGAAAGAAGGAACAAAACAAGATTACTTTAATTCAGCATGTGCTTGGGCTTTATCAAAATTGAATGATGATAAAGCATTTGAATATTTAGACAAATCAATAGAAAAAGGGATGTATGATTTATCAATCTTAGATACAGAAGAAAAACTCAATCGATTAAAAGAGAGTCCTAAATGGGAATTGACACGTCAAAAGTTATTGAAGGAAAAAGAAAAATTTGAAAGTGGATTAAATATACCATTAAAAAATAAATTAGAAAGAATATATTCACAAGATCAAACCTTAAGGAAAGTCTATCAATTAGCAAGAAAAGAGTCAACAATAGATTCCATAGGAATGATGTACCTAGTAAATCTAATGAATAAAGAAGACAGTGTTTGTCAAAAGGAAGTTATAGAATTGATAGATAATTACGGATGGCTTGGAGTTGATGAAGTGGGAGAACTAGGAAATAAAGCAATATGGTTGGTCATTCAGCATGCGTCTTTAGAAGTTCAAGAAAAGTATTGTTCTAAAATGGAAGAATCAGTAAAAAGAGGACAATCAAAGGGAAGTGATTTTGCATATTTAATCGATCGAATTTTAATGAAAAAGAATGAAAAGCAAATATATGGATCTCAATATAAATTCAATAGACAAACTAAAAAAAGATATTTCTATCCGATTAAAGATTATGAAAATGTAAATAAAAGAAGAGAAGAAGTTGGGTTAATGCCAATTGAAGAATATGCAAGATTAATACGTTTAGAATACAATCCTTCTGAATGGAAAGAGTAAAAGATAATAATATTGAGTATTATGAAAAGGCAATTCAATTTGGAAACTAGCTGGCACATTTTTTTTGTAATTCCTCCCAACCTTTTGTAATCTTTCCATTGTCTAAATTAGTATAGACAACAATGAAAAATACTCATTCAAAAAAAATACATATGAAAACTTCCCTACTCGTAACTATAATTTTACTTTTTTCGAACTCTTTATATGCTCAAAGCGAATTTGCTCCAATCGGTGCAGTTTGGACACAAAATGCTATCGCTTATGACCAAGGGGGCCCTACTTTTCATCCACTAAAAGATTTCTTTACCATTGAATGTATTGGTGATACGGTTATAAATAACTTGAGCTATCGTAAGGTTGGTGAGTATCTGATTTATCAAGAACAGGATAAGATTTATAACTTTTGGGAGGATAGCCTGAGATTGATTTATGATTTTGATGTAAGTGTTGGAGATACAGTCCTCTTCGAACTAATCGGTTGTAATTATTCTCCTGATCAAGCTTCCCCTTTCCATTTTGAAGTGACAGAAGTAGATCAAATAATTATTGACCAAATTAGCCTAAAGCGAGTAAAATGTTCCTCTCTTATTCCTTCTGCCTTTCCCGACTATGAATACATCGAAAAGATTGGATCGATCAACCGAGTGGTAGAAAACACTTTTGGTTGTAGTACCTTCCCAGAAACAAAATTGGATTGGCTCCGTTGCTATTCAGATAACGAAATTTCTTACCAAAGCGAAGAATTCCTTTCTCATAGTGAATCAGATTGTGAATTTCAATCCCTTTTGAATGCTACCACAAATCCCTTTAACCAGCTATCTTTTTCCATGTATCCTAATCCAACCGAAAACACTTTATATTTTTCTATAACTGAAAAAACAATAGGCCTCGTAACCGTCCAAATATTTAATACAATTGGTCATAAACTATTTGAAGAAGAGATTTCTCTAAATGATAACAATGAAATTTCTTTAAATCATTTTGAAAAAGGTACTTATATTCTTAAAGTTCTAGATGAGAAAGCTAGAGTAGGTATAAAAAAAATAGTAAAACTATAAGCGGGTTGTCTTGAAATAGTTGAACGTATTCTGATTAAAATTTAAAAATACAACGAAGTTCTTAGAACTACTTTCAGCATAAAACAAAACTACAGCCAACATTAATGGCTTATCTGGTTTACAGCTATCTTCTCTCTCCTTTTTTTTGAGTATCTTTCCATCTACCGTAGGTAGTGACAAGTGTAGCATTTATAGCTGAAGTAAAAACGACTCCGCCTACTCACCTGTTACTGATTACTAATTGATAAATGAATTACTTCAAATGGAAAAAATAAGATGGGGAATTATCAGCACGGCTAAGATTGGAAGAACAAAAGTGATCCCTGGTATTCAAGAAAGTCCGCTCTGCGAAGTGGTAGCCATTGGTTCTCGCAATCAAAAAAGTGCAGAGACCGTAGCAAAAAAACTATCCATTCCGAAAGCCTATGGGTCATATGAAGAGGTACTAGCCGACCCAACAATTGATGCTGTTTATAATCCTTTGCCAAACCATTTACATGTAGAATGGACGATCAAAGCAATGGAAGCAGGGAAACATGTACTTTGTGAAAAGCCCATTGGGTTAGATGCTTTGGAGGCGGAAAAACTGTTAGAAACAACGAAAAAGCATCCGCAATTAAAAGTAATGGAAGCTTTTATGTATCGCTTTCATCCTCAATGGATAGAAACAAAAAAACTGATTCAATCAGGTGCCATTGGTAAGGTAAAAACCATTCAATCTTTTTTCTCCTATTTTAATGCAGACCCTAATAATGTTAGAAACAAAGCAGCAATTGGGGGAGGAGGGTTAATGGATATTGGCTGCTATAATATTTCTTTTCCTCGTTTTCTTTTTGAAGAAGAACCTCATCGAGTAGTTGGATTAATGGATATAGATCCTAATTTTAAAACAGATCGCATTACATCTGGAATACTCGATTTCTCCAATGGCAAGTCTGCTACTTTTACTTGCTCTACTCAGTTGATGGCTTTTCAAAGGTGTTTGGTGGTTGGAACAGACGGATATATTGAAATAGAGATACCTGTTAATGCTCCTGCCAGTAGCGCAACTCGAATTTTTTTAGTTACACCAACAGAAAAAAAAGAAGTCATTTTCGAGATAGCCGATCAGTACACCATTCAAGCTACTGCATTTGCCAATGCGCTAATAAAAGATATTCCTGTACCCACTCCTCTGAAAGATGCCCTCGGAAATATGAAAGTGATAGATGCACTAGTAGCAAGTAGTAAAAAAGGGGGATGGCAAATACTTGATTAACCCTGTTAAGATTTAGCCCATCAATTAAGTACTTCGCCCGCTAATTATTCAGTAGACAGATTTATGAGGTTGACAATAACTGTTTTGAGTTCTGTTTACAGACTGACAGCGAAGTGACCTGTCCTCTTGCAGCGAAGCGGTCTGCCTTCTGAATAGCGTTATAAGACCGCTATCAAATTAATTCCCTAGTCTTTTTCTAGACCGCAGATAATGTATTTTGCTACAGCAGGTACATAATCGTATACCATATAAACAATGAAAATATTCAAGCAAGTCATAATCGTCTTTACTCTTTGTCTTTGGACAAGTTTTGGATTTGGGCAATCTCAAAAGTCCTTTGATGAACTTATAACAAGAACCAATGAATATCTTGAGAATTATTCTAAATTAAGCCCTTTGGGTTCTGATGAATTTATTCCATTAAAGGACTCTGGACTACCAAAAGAATTAATAAAGTACATCGAACAACATTTTGACGAATATGATGGATATTCCAAAGATACTATTTCTGAATTTAATTTGCTGCTTGAATTTCAAGGTTTAATAATAGAAAATATAACTCAAATCATTGGTCATGAAAAATTCAAAAAAAATAAGGTTGAGGAATTAATACACCAGGATTTTGATTTGTCAATTGTAGTTTCTGATGATAGGAAATTATTTAATTTTTCAATTAATGAAAAGACGGGTGGAACGTATAGAAGTCGAATTTCAATAACACATTATACAGAAGACAATACACCACCAACTCTAAAAAGTAAAGATGACCTGGAAATAATAAATCAGGATCAAGTTTTTGAAGGCGATGGTTTTAATGCCATATATTCTATAGAAACTAAAGAAGGAGTAAAATATGTGCTAATTGGTGATGTAAGAGGTTGTTCCTATTGCTTTGAATCAAATATAATGTTAGTAAAATTTAAAGATGGAGCATTTGAACAGGATTTTTCTTATTCAGTCAATTCTAGAAGTTGGGAAGAAGGCATTATTTATAACTCAAAAACTAAAGTAATTTCAGTCGATTATATTACTGACGATTTAACAACCGATTGCGATTGTTTAAACTATGCCATGTTGGACGAAGAGGAAAACAACTATTACACAAACAATGATGAAACAGAACCAATAACTAAAAGATGTCATTGTACTTTTAAATTCAATGGGTTGAACTTTGAATTAGTTAAAGAAAGCTGGGAAAAAGTGAAAGAATAAAATGGTAAGCATCCCTTCCTTAAGCTC
>CAZDTI010000128.1:0-14432 GCA_964508085.1 uncultured Saprospiraceae bacterium
TTTGGAAAAAATACGTATGCATGATGTTATCATTAAGTTTCGTACAGACCTAATTTAGGATTTAGGATTATTCCTTCAGACGCGAAAAAACACCTTCATTTTACGTTTGGGGGCATAATCCTTAATTTTAAATTCTTAATCTTTAATCCTTAATCAAAAAAACAAGCGATTATTTTTCTGAACAGCCTTAATTTTACATCTTTAATCCAGAGGCACTTTATATTCCCAAAACTCCTTTCCCCCATCAGACGTAGCAGTAAGTCCACCGCCAACATATCCCTTATTTCCAATCGCAAAAGCCAAGGCACTATGCCTGGCAGCTCCAGGGAGAGAACTCATTTTCGTCCATAGTTTTTTTTCATAATTAAAACGCCATATCGACTTTGTTCTTAATTGGCCTTCAGTGGATCCGGTACATAGATACAGTTCATTATCAATATGAAAACCAGCCATTCTGCTGGATACCCCACTATCCAAATCCTCCATTTCCTCCCAGGTGTTGGTCTCCGGATGATATGCCCAAAAGTTAGCGGAATTTTGATCCCCAGCCAGATAGCCCCTTTGGCCATCCGAAAAACCACCCAACAAAACAAAATGAGTGGTGCCCGGGAAATCAGGATTGGTAATTTCCAGTTCTGTCCAGCCAATTCCTTCTTCAAATTTCCAAAAGTCAATAATATTTGTACCGTTTTCAGTTTGCCCTAATCCCATATAGCCCACATCTCCAATTTGAAAACTAAATACCCATTTTCTGGCCGTCCCGGGAAAATCCGGCATGACCGACCACTCATCATTAAGGGTATCGTATTTATACATTGTTTTAGAAGCAGGAATTGTTACATCATTATATTTCCCGCAAGTAAGGTAAATGTTGGTACCGATTGAAAAAAAAGCACCATCCTTGAGTACCATTTCATTATTTTGTTGTCTGACTTCCCAGTTGTCATTCAAAGGATCGTATCTAAATACTTTATGGTTCGCAACAAAATAACCATATCCGCCTATCGAAAAGCCACGTCCGCCAGCGGCAGACTCCATCATTGTTTTCTTTTGTCGCCATACATCATTCAGCTCGGTTTCCCAGGTTTTGGTTTCTCCGTAAATGATTTCGTTTCCAAAATTCAAAATGGCAAAGGTTCTGTAGAAATAAAAACTACTGTCTTGCAACCCATGAATCTCTCCAGAAAAAGGACCATCTCCAAGCTCCACATCCAGCTCTACGAATGCATCAGGTTGCTGACCGTTTAATATTGGGTTTGGGTTTGTGGCCGACCATACCACTCCCAGTTTGTTGAGTTCTACGCTAGAGTTAATCCCGCTAAACGATCCGTGAATGGTTGCCGTTCTGGATTGAAAGTAAGAAATAGAATCTGTAGTCAGTTGTATATCTTTTGTGAAAAAAGAGATAGCTTCTCCATAGATTTCTTCGTTTGCTGTCAAAGCAAAACTCCTTACATAATAGGTTTGATTTTTTTCCAACATGGTCATCTCACTGGTAAAACTCCCATCCGTTTCTTTTACACCTAACAATATTCTTCCATCATTATTTGCAAATCCAAGTTCTTCATTACTTTTCGACCAGACAAAGCCGTGTTGATCGACCGCTCCTACTTTAATTCCTTTTAGCTCACCACGTAAGTTTGCAGAAATTAGAGTAACGTCTTCCACCGGGTGTGTTGTAATCTCTAGGAAATTTACTCTTTCAAATGCTGTTTCTTCACAGCTACAAATTAGCAGTAGCAACGAAAGACAAATAATAAGGTACTGTATTTTCATTTTCTTTGATTTATTAATTATCTCCTATCCGGAATGTATTTCCACATTTCCCAATTAAAACCGACACCCGAAAATCCATCTGAGCCCATGCCAATAAAGCCTCTTCCCTTAATTTCAAAAAAGACGGGGTTGTCAATTTTATTTCCTGCAAAATCAGATTTTTTTAACCAAACACCGGAAGGAATATCGTATTCCCAAAAGTTGTCTTCCGGAATGCCCAATAACAAATAGGCTTTATCCCCTATTCGAAAACAACTAAAGTGTTCTACATCAAAAGGGTCAAGATCAACCCCTTCTATTTCCTCCCCCCACTCCATCAAATCTACATCAAATGCATACATATTGTTATTACCTTGTCCAAAACCGATGTATAGCTTTTCTTCATCTGTAAAAATGATAGGCTCTACCCTATTCCCTCCCGGAAAAGAAGGCATTTGCATCCAACTATCAGATGAGGGATCATATCTCCAGACTTCGGTCATATAACCACTTCCCGCTCCACCTCTTCCCATGGCGAGGTAACCTTTTCCTTTAACAGCGTGGGCCACACAAAAACTTCTACCATCACTAGGAAAAGGAGCTCTGGTAGACCAGGTTTTATCCGTGGTATTGTATGCCCATAGCGTGTTGTTAATTCCATCATTTCCACTGACTACATACAAGGTATCCTCAATGGTAAAGGCAGCGCCGTGGTTACACAAAACCGATAAGGGCGTTCCATATTCCCAGGTATTTAAAAGTGGATCATACACTTGCAAATCATATTGTGCCCCAGCTCTATATCCACCGCCTATGTACGCTTTTCCATTTACTACGCTAAAGTAAGTTCCTTCGCGGGCATCGGGTACTTGTTTTTCCTCCCAAACATCTCCTTTGAAAAAAGAAATTGTTTCTCCATAAAAAACATCTGTTCCTACTTCAGCAAATGACCTTACGTAATACGTTTCTTTGGCAGTAACATTTTCTAGCCTTTTTGAAAAAGCAGTGTTATAATCTATGCTTCCCAAATAAATAGGGTTGTCTATAGCTAACTCAGGTTCCTCATTTTCAATAGACCATACGAATCCATATTTACTAACTATAAGTCCTGAATCAATACCATCTATACTTCCAAACAACTCAAATCCCCCAGGTTTAAAATCAAAGCTATCTGTCGTTACCAAGAGTGAATAATCAGTTGTGCGGAAAATCAAAGGATCTCCATACACCGCTTCCAACTCCCCTTCTAACAATGCATATGCAGAAATATAATAGGTTGTATTATCATCCAGATTCTCGATTGTTGCAGTAAATTCACCACCCTCTAGTCGACCACCTAAGCTTTTATACTCCGTCAATTCACTATCCAGTGTTGGCACTTCACTTACCGAGGAATAAGCATAGCCATAGGCTGTAATTTTCCCAGATTCAAAACCTAGAATATTACTGTTCAGCGTAACCGATTCGGTAGTAGAAGCGGTAATGCTTCCCGTTTCTACAACGAGAAAGTTTTTTCGGTCTAATTCCTTTTTGTTACAACTATTGAATAAGAGTAAGAATAGGAAAGGGAGTAGAAGTATTTTATTTTTTTTCATTTTTATCTTATAGTTGTCTTTTAATTTTGTCCTCACTCTCCCTTCAACCCCCATTTCTGCTTCTGCTCCTTCGTAGCTTCTGCAAGTGGACTATTAAAAGTTTCTTTTTTAGTGAACTCAAATGACGGTGCAAGAATCAATTGCCCATCCATTCCTCCCGTAACAAAGTAATCTCCATTTTTCAGAAAAGCAGCCGATTTTATTGCTTGGCTATGGCCATCCATATTGCTTACTAAATCGCCGTTTAACTTCCAGAGTTTTGCGGTATGATCCTTTGAGGCAGAGAGAATAAACTGACCATCAGGGGAAAAAGAAAGGGACTGAATCGCTGCTTTATGCTGATCGAAGAGTGTTGGACTCCCGTCTTTTAAATCCCAAAGAACAAAAGATCCCTCCTGATCAACAGAAAGTAAGCTTTTACTATTCGGAGAAAAACATAAACGGTGGCGAACATCTTTTTTTCTGGAAAAGAGATGCAAAAACTCCCCTTTTAGATTCCAAACTTCGACTCTCCCATTCAAGGAAGCTATTGCTATTTCTTGGCCATCAGGAGAGATTAAAGCCTCGTAAGGTTTTCCTTTACCGTCAAATTCAAAACTATGTAACAACTTTCCTACATTACTCCACAGAGACACCGGACCATTTTGTGGAACCACTATAATTCCAGATCCATCTTTTGTAAATAGTAGCTGATGAATGTAATTTTCAAAAGCTTTAAAATCGGAAATCTGTTGTAATCCATTCGTTTCATAAAGTTTAACCTGCCCTTTTGCTGTACAGAGCAATACCTGTTTTCCATCCGGTGAAAAGCTCGCTGAAGTTATTCGGTGGGCTTCTTTGACTGTGGCTAACTCTTCTCCAGATGCAGACCAGACTTTTAGTATATTGTCCTTAGAAACAGAAAGAACAACTCCTTCTACTGAACAATCAACATCCGTAATAATTTGTGGGTCAGTTTCCGAAATAATTTTTATAACCTCCCCTTTTGCATTCCATATTCCAATCATCCCCTTGTCAGAACTTGCCACAATTTTCTTATTGTCTGAAGAAAAACCATAGTCTGTAACTCTTCCTTTTAAACCAGTCAAAGCGTTTATGTAACTGCCATTTTCATCATAAACAACCGGCATCTTATCTCGGTAAGCAACCAGAAACAATCCTCCTTTTGGTGCTACCTCGATGTCTAAAACCGGTGCCTCCTTATTTTTTAATACTTTGAGATATTTCCGGTAAGCGGCATCTCCAAAAGACTTTTCCACCAGGTTCGTTGGGTCTTGTTCTACCATTGACATGGCTATAGTGGCTATTTGAAAAGCTTCCTCATAATTTTCTTTTTCTACATATTGGTTGGCCATAAAAGCCAGGCGGTTAGCTTCAGAAATTCTGGCTTCCAGTTTAGATTGTTCCAAAGCTAATTTGGTTTCTTCATTGGCTTCCTGAATCGCTTTTATAAAAGCTTCGTTTGCAAATTCAATTTGCTTATCCGCTTCCTTTATTTGGGTAGCATCCGAACCAATCTTGGCGGCTTTAAATTTTCGAATGGCTTTACTGTATTCGAAAGCTTTAAGCGCCGAGCTTCCTTCAGACATGAGTTGATCGTAGCGGTTTTGTGCAGTAGTAATGGAGCAGCAAAACAGACAAAGTAAAAAAGGTAGTATTAAAGATTTCATTGGATAAAATTTTGGGCGTTAAAATCTATAAGTAAAACTTAAACTCGTACTCAAGTCCCTGCTCCCTAAAGGAAGTTCTACTTGCGGCTGAAAAGATATATTCTTAGAAGTACAAAATTCATTATAAACCTCCCGTTGCTTTCGGAATCGTCGCTGTCGCACAAAAAACCAGATCGCATCTACCGTCAAAACACCGATACCTGCGTAGGTCAGTATTCGTCCGGTATTTGCTTTGTCATTTGCATCTTGATAGAAGGGTTCCGCCGATTCAAAATTATCTTGACTGAGGTAAGTATCGTAATCTTTTTCTGATTCATTCTTTAAATATTCACCAGCAGCTATAGAGCCCGCTCCTAAGATTCCAGCAATGAGAAAGGGGATTTTTTGCTTGGTGGTAAAAGTGGGTTCTATCCCACAATCTACATTATATGGGAGGTCTCTATTTCCATAAATATCAATGCTTAAGCTAACCATCAATTCACCAGTCAAGTCGATGTATTCCTCCATCAAGTTTGTCCAGATGATTTTATAGGTCTGTGGCTCATCTGCAAAATTTATGTTTTTATTGAGTTCCCCAAAAAGATTTTCTGGTTCAATTGACAGGTCTTCACCGTTTAGTTTTACGGCTAAGTTGACCATAAAATATTCTCCGTTTTTGAACAGCTTTTGATCAAGGTGAATAATAAGATCTTTGTCTACTAATTCCATTTTGGAAATGCTTACGATGGCATTGCTTCCTTGTTTTGTATTTGGTGCGACTTCTAGAATATCTTTAGCTAGATTTATTTGTGCTTTTTCTTGTAGGACTTCTGTTTGCAATAATTCCGTTTGTGCGAAACAGGTTATGGAGACAAGTAGATTTAGGAATAGTAAGATTCTTGTTGTTTTTTTCATTGTGGTTTTATTTTTAATAGTTTTCTAATTGTTTGGGAATTATTGGCGACGCCCTTTTTTGGTAAGGCTTTCCGAACTCTAGCTCTGCACAAAATCCATCTCGCGGAGTTCAGAAAACCGACCTTAGTCTACACTCAACTCGCAGCAATTTACATCAGTGGGAAAACCTCATCTCCTCATCTACCACATCCACCTCATCTCCCTTATTTCCGATCTTCACAAATCCTAATCTTCTCCGCCACTCCCTTATCCGATGACTTGATTCGCAATGCCTTCTTATATTGTTCCAGTGCGTAGCCATAGGCCTCTGCTTCAAAGTAAGTATCTCCATTTTTCAGATAGCTGGCAAAAGCACCTTCTAATTTCCCAGTAATCGCAATGACTTTACTCTCCGCAAGACTATTGTTAAAACCTAACTTTAAAGCTTGTCGATATTTCTGGAGCGCATCTACAAAATAGTCTTGTCCTCTGGCTTCTAATTGCGCTCCTTCCTTCATTAAATTTTCAAAATGGGTACTCAGTCCTGCTTTCGAAATCGCCTCGTCTTTCAGTCGGGTCGCCTCCGTTTTATCCTCGTTGAAATCCATTGCTCGTTCAAAGAATGGAATGGCTTCTCCGTGTCGGTTTTGACTCATCAGGCTTTTCCCTTCAGACATATTTTCATTATACTTGGCCAATGCTTTTTGTGCTTGCTCTGCCTTTAATTGTTGAAGACTTTCTTCTGCGGTCTTTTGTGCTTCCGTCGCCTCCTTTTCTTTTTCTTGTGCAAGGGTTCTCTGGTAAAATGAAAAGGCAGAAAAGGCGGTCAGCACACCAATAATTAAAACAATGCCCATGCTTTTTAGCTGACGTTGCCTGTTCTTATGCTTGATGCTTTTTTGAACAAATGCCCATTCCTCTTCACTCAGTACTTGTTCTGTTTTTAAATGTTCATTGTATTTTACCAATTGCAATTCGTTGGCATTGAGTAAGGATTTTGTTTGTGGAAAAACACGGTAGCGATCCTTTATCATTTTTACAATTTCCAAAAAGGCAATTTCTTCGGTACTGCGTTGTTCTGCGATGTGGAGTGCCAGGGTATCATGTGCCAATTCATAAACACCTTCCTCTTGCCGAAGAATTCGGGCGGTTTCAAATTGAGACAAACAGAAATTTAATTGTTCTTCCTTCATCTCTGGGATACTGATGCTTTCCTTTTGCAGTGGTGATTTGGTTCCTTCCAAAGTCACAAAACGACTTAACAATTTTCGCAAAGCCGTTTTCGGCACAGCTGGATATTGACTGTAAAACCGTTGTCCAATTTCTGCCAATTGGGTATCCAAAAACTTGCCCAACACATCTTCTATGTTTCCATATTGATCTATGAATTCAGGAGTAAAGACAATTGTTTTATCGAGTGTTTTTTCCATTAAATGGTAAATGTGTTACTATTGTTATTTATTTTTATTCATCAAGTATATCACAAAACTCTTGCAACTTCATTAACAACGACTCAAGAACAGGATTACTGTTATTCATTTCTATGGATATTGAACTTTGCTCTTAATTTGCTTTTTAAAACACATAGGCACATTAGGAACATAGCTCTTAGTTCGCTAAAGGGCATATAGTAAAAGGTTTTCAACCTTTTTTACATAGTTCATCTAAGACTAAAATAAAAGCTAAATTGCTACTACACTGCCTTAACAATTCACTTTATGAACTGTGTAAAAAATGCGCATAGCATTTTACTATGTGAGCTTTTACAATCGGGCACTTTGTGATCTTATGTGCCTATGTGTTTAAAATTACGATAGTGGGAAAACCCCATCCACCTCATCTCCTCATCTCCTCATCCACCTTCCGTAATCCGCTGCCGCTCCGTATACAAGTAATCCAAATAAACCTGTAGATATGACAACTGAATATGCCCAGCGCTACTAATGTTATCTGTAATTTTATTGATCGTTACTTCCTCATCTTCCAACACTATATTAAAGTGCCCCGCCAGCCCACGAATTACAGAAGCCACTGTTTCTCTATCCATCGGATCGATTCGAAAGCGATTTTCAAATAGCGTCGGCACCTTTTGTTCGAAATCATATAGTCGTGCGATGTATTCCTCTCGCATCGAGAAAATAATTTTTAATGGGATATCCAGCTTCAATAATTCACTGATCGTGTTTATAAACAAGGTTCTTTCTTCTTCATTTCCCAGGATATACAATTCTTCAAATTGATCAAAAACTAAAAACAAAGGTTTGAAATGATCTAAGTAAATGGATTGAATCATCGCTACAGGAGAAGCATCATCTGCAACCTCCGCTACCGCATGCTTTTTCAAAACCGTCCGCATAGATTTATTGATGTCTCCGCGCCATCGGACATGGATATCGTGCCAATCAGTATCTTGAAAACGGCTGGCAAGCCCACATTGAATTAAACTGGTTTTACCTGCACCTGAGGGACCATAGATCAATAGCAGATTAGTTGAAAAAACCATGTTATAGAGCTTGTCAATTTCTTTTTCCCTTCCAAAGAAAAAAGCCCGATCATCCACCGTATATGGATCTAGAAACTTAAATGGACTTGTACTGCTTGATTTCATAATGCTTATTTTCCTCAAAGGTATATTCCTACTGCGCTGCCTATTGGCGTAGTTTTTTTTTTTAGAGAATCAGAAATGTACAACCCTGCTGCGTTAGGTGTACAATTTGCTTTGTAAATTTGCGTCAGATTTTTGTACACAATTTTAATTCATTGCGGCTCTTCAAACGTATTTTTAACACATAGGCACATAAAACACATAGCCTTCTATCGCAATAGTTCATATAGTAAAAAGCTCTTCGCTTTTCTTACATAGTTCACAAAGAAAAATAAGCCGACCACAAAACTTTGTTTCCTTCGATAATTCCAAAACAAGATTTGCATTTTTTTACATAGTTCACACAACTTCCTTTATGAACTATGTAAAATTTACTAAAAGTAAATTACTATATGCCCTTTTGCAAAAGTTGGCTATGTACCTTATGCGCCTATGTGTTTATATCCGCGTATAAGGGGCATAACTCTATTTCTCTGTCTACTTAACTACTCTCTGCTAACGACCTAATTTTCATCTTATCTTTTCAATCCGCATAAGCCTCCAAAGATTTTTTCAATTTTTTAATCACATGTTGCTTTAACTTTTCCGGATATTGGACTTTTATATTGCCACCATAACTCAAAATCAGTTGTTCCAATTCCAAATTGGGCCGCAGCTGCAAAGAGATAATAATTCCATCCTCCCTTTTTTCTATCAACTTCTGAGAATGATGAATTGGCTTAGTCGATACGTAAGGAGCACTTATTTTATTGACAAATAATCGAACCTCCTGAACAGGTAATCCCTTATTTACCGTCACCCCAATGACATCTTTATAATACTTTTGAATATTGTAATATCGATTACGGACGTAAGTAGAATCGCTGGGTTCCAACTTCTGAATCCGATCCAGCGCCAGCATGTAATCTGGTTGTTTTTCATCCAGGAAACCCAGGACAAACCATCTGTTTTTGTATTCTTTTAATAGATAAGGATGGAAATCAAAAGTACGCGCCTTCTTCGCCGTAAATGATTGGTAAGTGATAGAAAGTGCTTGTTGTTTGTTGATGGATTTATAAATTCGATCGAGGTAATTCAATCCTTTGAGGCTTTCATTTTTTTCAAAATCAATGATCGAAGGACTTTCATTTCGAGTAGAATAGATTTTGTCTTCCAGCTTTTGAATGCTATCTGTTACTTCCTCAAATTGTGAAAAACCTTTAAACTGTTTTAGGATTTCCACTACCTCAGATAAGTTGTCCAAGTCGGTTTTGCTGATTGGTTTTTTAGTAATACTATATTCTACATCTTCATAGGAATAGTACTTCCGCTCTGAGACAATAATTGGTGCATTGTATCCTAATCTATCGGAACGCATTGTCTGAATATCGGTCTGAACGGTTCTTCGTCCGACTGGTTTATCCATTCCATCATATTCATATAAGGCATTTGAACAGGCATCGATCAAATCGTTCAGGGTCCATTTTCGCAATCGATTCTGGAGGCATTTATCTATGGTATGATACCGTACGAGGGCATTACGGTTGGCAGGCATTCTTAAGTCATTTGGTTCTAATCACTAATGGATAATTACAGCCTAAATGTAGAAAAAAAATCCTACTACGCCAAAAGACAGCGCAGTACGTTTATTTCTTTGCTAGTTCGTTGAAATCTATAAAAAACTGGTATTGAGCTACTTAGGTGCACTCTAGCATAAAATCATGCGCAAATAGTGCTAGAATTTTCCTTTGTAGCGTAGTATGATTCTCGTGTTTTGGAAAATAAATGCGCACAGACCAGAAGACGGAGTCATTAATTCCCTCTCGCTTTGGCCCACAAAAACGAAAGAAGGAATTATGACAGATTACTTGGTTTTTGGCTTTCAGAACCCTTGCCAAGTTAAAGCTCACTCGCGGGGTTCCGAAAGCGGGGGATCTGGGACAACTGGTTTTCTAAGACCATAATCACTTTTTTATCCAGCCCTAAGTATAAAAAAAACATTTTGCTGGTAATAAATTCTACTACGCCGATACCTAGCGTAGTGGCTTCCCATCTTTGTTTCGAAAGATAAATACACCAAGTGAAAATATAATTTAAACAACGCTAAACCTCATAACCATGCTACTCTTCTTTTTGCTTTTCACAACTATCGGCCTAGCCATCGAATTTTCTCAAATCCATTTTTCTAAGGCCGTAGAGCAGCCGGAAGCGAAGGTCATATCTCTTGAAAGTCGAAGAAGATCAAGCGTTGGATAATAACTGCGTCAATAGAGAGCGTAGTTCGTTCTTTTCTTTGCAACTGAAGACAAATTCTAACATAATTTTTATAAACACTTTAAAACCATATCAAATGAAAACGTACCTCTGTTTTCTTCTGCTCTTGTTTTCCATCTACAAATTACCCGCTCAACCCGAATTAGAGCGCCAGGTGATTTCGGCCGGTGGAACAAACATGGAAGCGGGAGACTTATCCTTAGTTTCCACCATTGGCGAATTCCTCACGGAAACCCATGAAGGCAATTTTTTTGACCTCTTTATTACGCAGGGTTTTCACCAAGAAGCTTTATTCATTGTCAGTACTTATGAGTTTGACAATGAATTCACCTTCGAGGTTTTTCCAAACCCCACTAGCGAATCTCTTTACATCAGTGCTGATGCGGATGAGAATCTCAGCATCGAAATCGTCGATTTATTGGGACGAAGTCTAGCTACTCAAGAGTTGACTTCTCCTATTCAAAAATCGGCTATACCCGTAAGTGATTTAGCTGCTGGTCAATACTTTTTAAAAATTTCTAACACCGATGGACATTTAATTTTTGCTCACACCTTTCAAAAAATTAACCAATGAAAAATCTAACATTTACTTTACTATTCCTGCTTCTGAGCGTATTCGCTTTGGAAGCCCAAAACACCCCACAGGGATTTAACTACCAGGGGGTAGCCAGAGAAAACAATACACCAATTGTTGGTGATATTAGTTTGCAAATTTCTATTAGAGAAAACACCACTCAGGGACCAATTATTTATCAGGAAAGACAATTTCCGGTCACCAATGCACAGGGCATTTTCTCTATAGAAGTCGGCGGAATTCAAGCCGTTGTCACCCAAGGGAATTTTGAAATGATCGACTGGAGTACTGGCGATTATTTTCTGAATGTTCAACTAGATCAGGAAGGAGGAACCAATTTCACTAATATGGGGACTTCCAAATTAGTCAGTGTACCCTACGCCCTTTTTGCCGAACAGGCGCAAACCGCTTTAACAGCAATGGACGATATGGATACAGACCCAGCCAATGAAATTCAGAACCTGGAATTAGATGGAACGACCATTACCATTTCTGATGGAAATAGCATTGACTTAACCTCTGTTATTCCTCCAGGAGGTACAGATGATCAAAATCTAACTTTAGATGGAGACCAACTCAGCATAGAAGGTGGAAACACCGTCGACTTATCTGGTTTAGGTGGTTCCGGCGGAACAGACGACCAAACCTTGACACTTGATAACACTACTTTGACATTGGAAAATGGTGGCTCTGTTGACCTTTCTGTAATTCAGGATGGTACAGAAGATGCAGATTCGGATCCATCCAACGAATTACAAACGCTGTCTTTAGATGGCAATATTATTCAAATTGAAAATGGAAACTCCGTTGACCTTTCCGCAATTATTCCACTAGAGGAAGACGATAACCAAAATCTAACTTTATTAGGAACAACGATTACAATTGAGGATGGAAACACCATTGATCTGGCATCAATTATACCTCCAGGTGGAACCGATGACCAAGTTTTAGAATTGACTGGAACGGACTTAAGTATTGAAGGTGGAAACACCGTGGACTTATCCGCAATCGCTGGCTCCGGTGGGACAGATGATCAAACCTTAGCATTAAATGGAACGGACTTAACTATTGAAGGTGGAAACACCTTAGACTTATCTGCGCTTGCAGGTACAGATGACCAATCATTGACACTTAGTAACACTATTTTGACATTGGAAAACGGCGGCTCTGTTGACCTTTCCGTTGTGCAAGACGGAACGGAAGATGCAGATGCAGATCCAATGAATGAAATGCAAAACTTAGAATTAACAGGAACGACCATTTCTATTGAAGGTGGTAATCAAGTCGATTTGGCTCCGATTATTCCTCCGGGCGGAACCGATGATCAGGTTTTAGAATTGACTGGAACGGACTTAACTATTGAAGGCGGAAACACCGTGGACTTATCCGCAATCGCTGGTTCGGGTGGTACTGATGATCAAACCTTAGCATTAAACGGAACAGACTTAACTATTGAAGGTGGAAATACCGTGGACTTATCTGCCCTTGCAGGTACAGATGACCAATCATTGACACTTAGCAACACTACTCTGACATTAGAAAACGGAGGTTCTGTTGATCTTTCCGTTGTGCAAGATGGAACAGAAGATGCGGATGCCGATCCAATGAATGAAATGCAAAACTTAGAATTAACAGGAACGACCATTTCCATTGAAGGTGGGAATCAAGTTGACCTTGCTCCGATTATTCCTCCGGGTGGGACGGATGATCAGGTCTTAGAATTAAATGGTACTGACCTAAGTATTGAAGGTGGAAACACCATTGACTTATCTGTAATCGCTGGCCCCGGCGGTACTGACGATCAAACATTGACGCTTAATAACACTACTTTGACATTAGAAAATGGTGGCTCTGTTGACCTTTCCGTTGTGCAAGATGGAACGGAAGATGCAGATGCTGATCCTGCGAATGAAATTCAGGAATTGTCCCTTAGTGGAACTGAACTTAGCATTGCTAATGGAAATACCATCGATCTGAACTCATTGCCAGATGCTGTGGATGACGCTGATGCTGATCCAATGAATGAAATCCAAGATTTGACTTTAAACGGAACAGAGCTTAGCATTGACAATGGAAACACCATTGACCTTGCTCCTATTATTCCTCCCGGCGGGACAGATGACCAAACCTTAGAACTAGACGGAACGGATTTAACTATTGAAGGAGGGAATACCATTGACTTATCTGCGCTTGCAGGTTCAGGTGGAACAGATGATCAAACACTGACACTTAATAACACTACTTTGACATTGGAAGATGGTGGCTCTGTTGACCTTACTGTTGTGCAAGACGGAACGGAAGATGCAGATGCTGATCCTGCGAATGAAATTCAGGAATTGACTTTAAATGGAACAGATTTGACCATTGAGGATGGAAACACTGTAGACTTAAGCGCAGTACAAGATGGTGTCGATGATGCCGATGCCGATCCAATGAACGAAATTCAGGAATTGACTTTAAACGGAACAGAGCTTAGCATTGACAATGGGAATACCATTGACCTTGCTCCCATTATTCCTCCAGGTGGAACAGATGACCAAACCTTAGAACTAGACGGAACTGATTTGACCATTGAAGGTGGGAATACCATTGACTTATCTAGTCTTACCGGAACAAGTACAGATGACCAGACACTAAGTTTAAATAACACTACTTTGACATTGGAAGATGGTGGCTCTGTTGACCTTGCTGTTGTGCAAGACGGAACGGAAGATGCAGATGCTGATCCTGCGAATGAAATTCAGGAATTGACTTTAAACGGAACAGAAATTTCTATTGACAATGGAAACACAATTGACCTTGCCTCCATTATTCCAGCAAGTGGTACTGACGACCAAAGTTTAACTTTGACTGGAACGGATTTGACCATTGAGGATGGAAACACGGTAGACTTAAGTGCTATACAAGATGGTGTTGATGATGCCGATGCTGATCCAATGAATGAAATACAGGATTTGACTTTAAACGGAACAGAAATTTCCATTGACAATGGAAACACCATTGACCTTGCTCCCATTATTCCAGCTGGTGGAACAGACGACCAAAGTTTGATTTTGACTGGAACGGATTTGACCATTGAGGATGGAAATACGGTAGACTTAAGCGCT
>CAZDTI010000128.1:14532-19736 GCA_964508085.1 uncultured Saprospiraceae bacterium
ATGATGCCGATGCTGATCCTTTGAATGAAATCCAAACGCTTTCTCTTGTAGGAACTACTATTGATATAGAAAATGGGAATGTCATTGACTTAGCTCCGATTATTCCCACGGATACAGATGACCAAAGTTTAACTTTGACTGGAACGGATTTGACCATTGAGGATGGAAATACGGTAGACTTAAGCGCTGTCCAAGATGGTGTTGATGATGCCGATGCTGATCCTTTGAATGAAATCCAAACGCTTTCTCTTGTAGGAACCACTGTTGAAATACAGAATGGAAATGCCATTGACTTAGCTCCGATTATTCCAGCTGCTGGAACAGACGACCAAAGTTTGATTTTAGCTGGAACAGACTTAACCATTGAAGATGGAAACACAGTGGACTTGAGTGTGGTGCAAGATGGGGTCAATGATGCCGATGCAGATCCTTCCAATGAGATTCAAAATTTGGATGGCGTACTTTCTCAAAGCAATGATGCGAATAACAATGCTATCGCAAACTTAGCAGACCCGACAAATGCACAGGATGCGGCTACTAAGAATTATGTGGACGTTGCATTAAGTACGGTTAGCACCACTTTGATTAAGGATACGGACGAGGATACGAAGATAGATGTAGAGGAATCTGTTGATGAAGATCTTATTCGTTTTGATATAGGTGGAACAGAGCTATTTACATTATCTAAAAATTCAAATGGTGAAGGTGTTATCGGCATAGATAATCCAAACGGGAATATTTTTATCGGTCAAAATGCTGGCGCGTCAAATACGGCTAACTTTCTCGACGCAAATACTTTCATCGGAAATCAAGCGGGAACCTCAAACACAGATGGTGATTCGAATACTTTTATTGGAGATGAAGCGGGATCTGGAAATACTACGGGATTTGAAAATACCTTTATAGGGGCTGATGCAGGTAAGAGTAATGCGGACAATCGAAATACATTTATCGGACATAATGCCGGACAACTTCATACTACAGGTGGTTCCAATGTATTTATTGGAGAAGGTGCTGGATCTACTCATACTGAAGGAGATCGTAATATCTTTATTGGCCAATTAGCAGGTGTAAGCGGTGTAGTTAGCAATAGACTATATATTGATAATTTAATTTACGGAGAATTTGACAACAGCTTATTAAGAGTAAACGGCTCCTTAAATATCAACAATGCTTTTACATTACCAACCGCTGATGGTACAGCAGGTCAGGTGCTTCAAACAGACGGAGCAGGTCTCGCCTCTTGGTCGAATGTACCCGCTTCTACTTTGGTGAGTGATATGGATGATGATACGAAGATTCAGGTGGAAGAAAGTGTAGATGAAGATGTTATTCGTCTGGACATTGAAGGAACAGAGTCATTTGTATTTACACGAAATGCGAGTGGTCCACCAAGAATACAGATCAATGATGGAAATGTATTAATGGGAGGTTCTGCTGGAGCAGCTATTTCAACTGGTACTTCAAACACAATGTTAGGAACATCAGCAGGTGAAAACCTCACAACAGGTTTTACCAATACTTTTATTGGTAGAAATAGTGGAAAGTCATCTATTGGTGCAGGCGACAACACTTTTATCGGTGCATTTTCAGGAGAAGATAATTTGACTGGGGGAAATAATACCTTTATTGGACTTCTTAGTGGAGCACGTAATGTGGGTGGTAGCTTTAACACTTTCTTAGGTTGGTCTAGTGGTCTAAACCATACTTCAGGGAATTCCAATGTTTTTATTGGTCAAAGTGCAGGAGCAAATAATTTGACTGGTTCTGACAATGTCTTTTTAGGTAAACAATCCGGTCAGAACGAAACAGGATCGAATAGACTTTACATCGATAATTCTAATACGACTACTCCTTTGATTTATGGAGAATTTGATAATGATATTGTAAAAATCAATGGTAATTTAGGAGTAGGTACTGCAAACCCTGTAGAACGGTTACATGTTACTGGTGGTGATTTTCGTGTAGATGGCACATTCAAAACATGGGGGACTTTTATTATGAGACCTGATGTTGATTTATCTAATGACTACCATGCTATGATTATCCAAGATAATGGTGGGGCCAATAAATTTCTATTTGGCGCAAATGGTAAAATGGGAATTAATGCAGACTACGGTAATGTGACTATGAATATACGTGGTGTTGAAGGTGATCTTCAGTATTTTGCTGTAGAAAGACCAGAAACAGGTGATTTGTTAATTGTGGATAATAATGATAATGTTAGTGTCACTAACAACCTTTCCAAGGGAGGTGGCTCTTTCAAAATTGACCACCCACTCGACCCAGAGAACAAATACCTCTATCACTCCTTCGTAGAATCACCAGATATGATGAACGTCTACAACGGAAACGTCACTACTAATAACAATGGTATTGCAACGGTAGAATTACCAGATTACTTCCTTTCACTAAACAAGGATTATCGGTATCAACTAACGGTTATCGGTACTTTCGCACAAGCAATAATCAAAGAAGAAGTTTCGAATAATAAATTTGTTATTCAAACTAACGAACCAAATGTAAAAGTAAGTTGGCAAGTAACGGGTATACGTCAGGATGCTTACGCAAACAAAAATCGTATTCCTAATTCAGTAGACAAGGCTCCAGAGGATCGTGGATTGTACTTACATCCGGAAGCTTTTGGTCAACCTGCTTCACGAAGTATTGGTGCAAATAGAGGAAAGAAAGTTGAAATGAATAAGTAATTAACTGCACAACGTTTAATAAAGATGTCTCGATCTTGAAAGAGATCGAGGCATTCTTATCTCTTCCCTTTTTCAATCCCTAACCTTATGAAAAAGTACTTAAAACCAATTTACCTGGGCATTCTACTTCTAATAAGTTTATCTGCCCCTATATCTTCACTGGCTGAAAACACTCCCAGCCATCTGAAAGATATTTATAACAATATTTATTCAGAAGTATTTAACAACAGTGCAAATACTTTGAATCAACTTGTTGCAACAGTAACAGCCACCGATGCATTTTGCTTTAGCAGCAATGATGGATCGGTTGAAGCTACCCCGACAGGAGGTACTTCCCCTTATACTTATTTGTGGAGCAATGGCGCTACGACTCAGAATATCTTTTTATTACCTGCAGGTACTTATACCGTT
The DNA here is from genome assembly GCA_964508085.1 of uncultured Saprospiraceae bacterium. Classification (GTDB taxonomy): domain Bacteria; phylum Bacteroidota; class Bacteroidia; order Chitinophagales; family Saprospiraceae; genus CALGLS01. The sequence continues at coordinate 17,652 of CAZDTI010000128.1, forward strand.
GTTATAACAGATGCAACAGGCTGTACCGCAAGTGCAAGCACCACTATTAACGAACCCGAAATCTTACTTGCAGAACTATTGTTACCAACAAATGTCAATTGTGCTGGTGGAAATAGTGGCAGCATTGCCTTAACGGTAACCGGAGGAACGGAACCCTACGAATTTGACTGGGACAATGCCCCTGATGTTCAAAATCCTACGGGGCTTGAAGCTGGAGTGTATACTGTATTTATCACGGATGCAAATGGTTGTACTGCTCTACAAAGCACCGTACTAACTGCTCCTCCTCCCCTAGCCTTATCATCGAATTCCATAATTGTAGATTGTAGCAATAGTGTTAACGGCGGAATTGATTTAACCGTAGAAGGTGGAACTCCTCCGTATAATTATTTATGGAATAATGGAGCTACAGCAGAGGATCCAGTAAGCCTCTCCTCTGGAACCTACGATGTGGTGGTAACGGATAACAATGGTTGTACGGCAACTATAAGCGAGGAAGTAATAGCTCCCGAAAGCATATTGTTATCTGTGAGTTCAGTATCAGACTTTAATGGATTCAATTTAAGTTGTAGTGATTCAGAAGATGGCTCCGCTACGGTTCTTGCTACCGGAGGAACGTCACCTTTTAGCTACAACTGGACCAACGGAGCTACGGAAGCAACCGCAAACGATTTGGCAGCGGGAATTTATTCCGTAGTCGCTACAGATGCGAATGGATGCACCGATGAGGCAGAGGTGATATTGGAAGCTCCGGCCGCTACTTTTGCGTCCGCCATTACTCAGGATGTCACTTGTTTCGGGGATACCAATGGTGCTATTTTTATAGATAACCTTGAAGGGGAAGCCAGTCCATTTTTATTTTCTTTGGATGGTGGAGACTTTGGTCAATCCGGATTATTTGGAAATCTGCCAGTTGGTGATTACGAATTAATCATCCAGGATGCAAATGGTTGTGAGACCATTGTTCCGGATCTTAATGTCAATGGGCCTAGTGAATTGAAAGTGAACATTATTGAACTTGGCGGAGAAGAGGACAGACGACTTGGCGATAGTTTGCAACTAGCCGTACAACTGAATGTGGATACTGCTGACTTAGTGCAATTCGGTTGGACAGCCGGCCAATTTTGGATGGATGAAGGCTGTGATAGTTGCTCCGTTAGGTGGATCTATCCAATGGAAACGACTTTGTATGGCTACGAAATCGTTGACGAAACGGGCTGTATTGGTCGTGGGGAATGGTTGGTTAACGTAAAAAAAGATCGCGCTGTTTACATTCCAACTGCTTTCAGTCCGAATGGTGATGGGGTCAATGATCGCTTCTTCATTAATGCTGGGCAGGAAGTAGATCGCATCAATTATTTTAAAATATACAATCGCTGGGGAGCTGCTGTTTTTGAATTGAGTGATTTTTTGGCCAATGATCCTGACAATGGATGGGATGGCCGATTCAAGGGGGATTTTATTAATAATGCTGCTTTTGCTTACCATGCAGAAGTATTGTTTAAGGATGGACGAGTGGAGCTGGTGCGGGGGGAGGTGACGGTGATGCGGTAGACGGTGGACGGTGGACGGTGGAATGTACAATCTGCGGGGGTAAAGTTGCGTCACTTTTTACGCGGATTTTAAACACAAAGTCACATAGAACACAAAGCTCTTAATTCGCAATAGGACATATAGAAAAACACGTTGTGTTTTTTACATAGCTCACAAAGAGTAAATTTTATCAAAAAATGACTTTCTAAAAGGGCTAATATGAACTATTAAAAAAGCGAGCGAAGCTCGTCCTTCCGACCTTGTGGAGGAAAGCTTTTTACTATGTGAACCAGTCCGTACCGGAACGGGCGGGCTTTTGCGGTAGAAGGCTATCAGTTCCATTCGACAAGCTCAGGACAAGTCTATGTGACTTTGTGTTTAAAAAATGCGTTAGAAGAGCTACTACTTATCATATTTGAAACGCATTCAGTACCGCAACTCTTTATCGTCCCAGATAGTACACCCTACCGTCAAACCGTCTTTCTTAAAAACAACTTTTACTGCGCTGATTGACGGCGTAGTTCTTCTTCATCTTTGTATTGAAAGAAAAAG
>CAZDTI010000129.1:0-19481 GCA_964508085.1 uncultured Saprospiraceae bacterium
CTGCTAAAAAAGCTGTAGCTAAAAAAACTACTGCAAAAAGAGCAACCGCTAAAAAGGCAACTGCTAAAAAAGCTGTAGCTAAAAAAACTACTGCAAAAAGAGCAACTGCTAAGAAAGCTGTAGCTAAAAAAACTACTGCAAAAAGAGCAACTGCTAAAAAGGCAACTGCTAAGAAAGCTGTAGCTAAAAAAACTACTGCAAAAAGAGCAACCGCTAAGAGAGTTGTAGCTAAAAGAGCTACGGCTGCAAAAAAAGCAACCGCACGAAAAGCTGCTAAATCAACAACAGCTAGAAAAGTCGCTGCAAAAAAAGCAACTACCAAAAGAGCACCTGCAAAAAAGCGTGCAACTAGTAGAAAGTAATATTACCTTTACTTCATACTTTACTTGGTAAAGAAATAGCCCTGCAAATTCATTTTTGCAGGGCTTCTCTTTTTTGTAACATTAAATCGTAAATATCCTTACCTCCACGCCTTTCGTAAAAACCTCTTGTTAATACACTGTATCCTATCGGAAAAGTAGTACTTTTGAAAAAAAGTATGAAAAGCCACTCTTTCTATATTCATATCGTTCTTTTCATACAGAAAAATTTCATAAAACATATCACTAGTTCCAGGCCGAATTTGAGTATTATTCTACGAAACTTGCTTGGAATGACATACATCATTTTGCCATTCCCCCTGAGGGTAAAATACTGTAATGCTATCTTAATGTGCCCTGCATGTTAAGTTATCTTTCAATCCTATGTTAAGCCCCAATTGATTCCTACTTTTGCACCAGTATAGTCAAAAAGTCATTTATATTATTTACTAACCTTCTTAATAAACATTTATGAAAAGGATATTTACCACATTTTTATGTTGTGCCTTTGCACTGTTTGCTTTTGGGCAAAACGGTAGCATTAGCGGTACCATTACAGATAGTGAAACACTAGAAGCTGTATTTGGTGCAACCGTTCTTGTGAAAGGAACGTCTCAAGGTGCCGTCACTGATTTTGATGGTGCTTTTACCATTAGTGATGTTCCGGCAGGGACACAGACTGTGACCATCTCTTACATTGGTTTTCAAGATGTCACTATGGAAGTCCAAGTGCGTGAAGCACAGGATGCAAACATTGGAACTGTAGAATTTAAGCCTAGTTCTATAGGACTTGCGGAAGTAAAAGTAATCGCTTCTGTAGCAACTAGCCGTAAAACACCAGTTGCAGTTTCTACGATCAAAGCAGCAGAAATTGAAGCTAAAATTGGTAGTCAAGAATTTCCAGAGATTTTAAAATCTACTCCTGGAGTTTATGCTACTAAATCTGGTGGAGGGTTCGGAGATGGACGTATTAATATTAGAGGTTTCAATTCTCAAAACGTTGCTGTTTTGATCAATGGTGTTCCTGTAAATGACATGGAGAACGGACGTGTGTTCTGGTCTAACTGGGCTGGTCTTACCGATGCAACTTCTTTGATGCAGGTACAAAGAGGACTTGGAGCTTCTAAGGTGGCCGTTCCTTCAATTGGTGGAACCATAAACATCGTATCCAAAGCAACTGACTTTGAAAAAGGTGGATATGTTTATGCGGGTGCAGGAAACAACTCTTATTCTAAAATAGGATTTAGCCTATCTTCTGGTTTGCTGGATAATGGTTGGGCATTCACTTTAAATGGATCAAAGACGGAAGGTGATGGCTATGTGGATGGAACTCAGTTTAAAGCTTATGCTTACTATGCAAATATTGCGAAGAAAATCAATGACCAGCACGAACTGACTTTTACAGCAGTTGGAGCAAAGCAAAGACACGGACAACGCCAGGATAGAAGCACCTTAGAAGCTTATGAAAACAGTTCTCGAGACATCCGTTTCAATCCGGACTGGGGATACAAAAATGGACAAGTAGTTCACATTGAAGATAACTTCTACCACAAGCCTCAGTTCAGTTTGAATCACTATTGGACTATCAACTCTTCTACTCGTTTAGCGACTTCTGCTTATGCCTCTTATGGTACAGGTGGTGGTGGTGGAACCGCTGGTGATAATAAATTCAACAACGAAGACTACCGAATAGATGGTGTTGTTGATCTGGATAGAATTGTAAGAGAGAACCAAGCGGTTAAAGACTTTGGTGCAGAATCTATTTTAAGAGCATCTCGTAACGACCACGCTTGGTATGGAATCCTTTCTTCTTTCACAAGAGACATCTCTGAAAACTTTTCAATCCTCGCTGGTCTTGATTTAAGATACTACCGTGGAAAACACTTTAGAGAAGTTACAGATCTTCTTGGCGCAGACTACTACATTGATGACAATGATGTGAATAATCCAAATAGTGCCGTCAGAGTTGGTGACAAATATTCTTACAACAACGATGGTATTGTAAACTGGACTGGTGGTTTCTTACAAGCAGAATACAACGAAGGGCCATTGGCTGCTTTCGTTACTTTGAATGCTTCTAACACGGGATATGGTAGAGAAGATTACTTCAACTACCTTGACTCTGATCCATTACAAAAAGTAGGAACTTTCAACTTCTTCGGTTATGGAGTGAAAGGTGGAGCGAATTACAATCTTTCAGATGCACACAATGTTTTTGTAAATGTTGGATACTTTGAAAGAGCACCAGATTTTGATGCGGTATTCCCTAGGTTCAACAACGTTGATATTAATGAAGACGCGGTAAATCAGAAGATTTTCAGTGCGGAACTAGGATACGGTTTGAAAATGAGTAATTTCTCTGCTAATATTAATTTATATAGCACACAGTGGAAAGACAGAACCTTTACTCGTACCTTCCCTGGTGTTGGAGATGAAGATTTGATTGCTAATATTCTTGGGGTAAATGCAATTCATAATGGAATTGAAATCGATGCTGTTTGGAGACCGACAAGCACACTTACAATGACTGGTATGGCTTCAATTGGCGACTGGACTTGGCAAGATGATCTGGTGGATGTAGGTATCTTTGAAGGAGAAACTCAAGTAGGAGAAGTTGACGCTTTCATCTCTGGATTACACGTTGGAGATGCTGCTCAAACAACAGTAGCATTAGGACTTGATTACAAATTGATGAAAGACTTTAAGCTTGGTTTAGATTGGAACTATTATGACCGTCTATATGCTGCTTTCGATCCTATCACTAGAGGTAATGAAACTGATCGAGGGGTAGAATCATGGCAAGTGCCTGCTTTCGGTACATTGGATTTGAACATGACCTATGACTTCAAAGTTTCTGACTTTAAAGCATCTGTTTACGGAAACATTTACAATTTAACTAATGAAAAGTATGTAATGGATGCTACGGATGGTAGTAATCACGATGCTTTTTCTGCCAGAGTTTATTACGGTTTTGGAATAAACTGGAACCTTGGTGTAAAAGTTAGATTCTAAAAAGATTTGCGAAAAATATTATAAAAATTAAATACATTTTAAATATGAAATTATTAAATATAATTCCACTTCTTATTGCCTTCGCTTTGTTTCAAGGTTGTAATCAGTTGGATTCAGAATTGGACACGCTAGATGGTCCTAACGTAATCGTGGCCGACATCGATTACACCCTTACAGATGACGATTACGATTCTGTAGATAAAACTTTTGGCAATTTTAATTCGGAGGATGAAGCAAAAGAATTAATTCCTGGGATTTTGACTGCCAATTATCCTCAGTTTGGAAATGGATCTTCTGCAAGTGTTAACTATGACATTTTCAGCCCTATTCGAATTAACAATTCTACGGACAGTACCTTGACTGAAATGGATTACGAAAACTTAGATCAAGGATTCGGTACACTTAGCAGCGACGGTGACATCATCGAAGCAGCAGAATATGTACATGGAACTCCTGAAAATAATGATGTAGTTTCTTTAACTTATGAATGGTTTTGCTTTGGATGTCCGATTGAAGGTACAAACACCAGCAAAGTAACTTACTACGAGGGAAGATGGTATGTCGCTTATTCACCTACTGATGATGACTATACTTTCATGGGACAAAGTTTCCCTAATTTCGACAGCAGAAGTACGGGTAGAGAGCGCATTGGAAAATTACTTGATACTCGTTACCTTTTCGATGATCCGGGAACGATCCGATCTTCTGTCTTTACCTATACATTCAAAGATACTGCTGATGTACGTCAATTTGTTGACTTCATGACTGTTTATGAATTTGATGGTTCAAACTGGCAGCCTTTCAATGATGTTGTAACACAGGCTTTACAATTAGGGCATGATGGTTCTACCTGGGTTCCTGACAACACCATTAAGTATACCCTTTCCGCTGATGATTATACGGCTATCGCTACCGCTGCAGAGGCGGATAATCCTGATGGAGCGTCTAGCATGAGTAGCTTCGGTAACTTTGATGTTGGATTGTGGCCAGAAACGGATATCATCACGTTTGTAGGTGGACAAATTGCGACTCTTTTCCCAACAGTCGAAGGTCAAAAATATCTTGTTTCTTATGACACTTGGGAGCCAGGTGCTGGGGTTAGAGACATTTACCTTATTTATGAAGGTGGAGAATATGTGAAGTTTGAATAAGTAATAAGCTTTTTACCAAGTACTTTTTATTAAAAGAAGCCAGTCTCTTTACACAGAGGCTGGCTTCTTCGCTTTTGATTAAGGTTATCAAGTAAAATATACCATCCAAATATGTTCTCCATCTGATTTAATCCGCTGTTACCTCCACGAGAATCAGTACTTCAAAGAGTCATTTCCGTTTTAAAAAGACCTCCGCCATCATACAACGAACACTCCCCCCTCCTATTTCCTCAATTACATTTATTGGACTATGTAAAATCTGAGTATGCTGTTTGATGAATTGAATCTGCTCTGGGTAAAGAGAATCATAAGCTTGAGAAGACATTACTAAAAACCGTTCTCCAGCTTTGTTGCGAAGTTGTAACATATTACCTGCAAAGGCCATCATCTGATCTAGGCTGATTCGAATAATGGTCTTTCCTGTTCTAGCGAAAGCTTCCTTAATGGCTTTTCGATCTGCTGGATCTTTTATAGTTTCTAGGCAAATGACTACGAAATCCTCTCCTAATCCCATCATCACATTAGTGTGGTAGATGTCCTTACCTTTTCCATCAACAGCTTTAAAAAGTACTTTTTCGGAATCTGTTAGTTTACAAAACTTGTCCAATACTTTTTCATTCGTTCGTGGGCTGAGGCAAGCATAAACGATTTGATGAACTCGGTCAAAAATCATAGAGCCGGTTCCTTCTAAATACTGATCATAATCCTCAAAGGTTTCTAAAGGAAAAATAGCTTGCACATCAAATTCTTCGGAAATCTGATCTATGATGTGCTCTTGGCGTTCTAATCGACGGTTCTCCGATAGCATTGGATAGGTAATGATGTAGCCTTTTTGGTGAAAACTTATCCAATTGTTTGGAAAGATAGCATCTGGCTTTACTGGATCGGGCCGATCTTCGATGACCGTAACTTCAATACCATTGGACCGTAGAAGAGAGACGAAGTTGTCAAATTCCTCCAGGGCTTTTTGACTAATCTCAGTTTTTGTCAAGACTTTACTATCTGTTTGGAAGGCGTTGCTAGCGGCAGTCTCGGCATTGAAACCAAAGTTAGCCGGCCTGATCATTAAAAGTTGATCTGTTATTTGTTGAGAGCTCATCCGTTTTTCGTTTTGTTTTGAATACGCGAATATAAGTAACTATTTCAACTGCAAGCTTAATCGCAGCTTATAAACCATTTAGTTGATAGCTTCTATGCATTGCTTAAAGTATTTTTTAACCGTGAAGGCCAGTGCTTAATTGGTCGAATGGTGATAAGAGAAATACTAGGGTGAAACAATTTCATTACAGATTAAACTCCGCTTCAAAATTATGCCACAATTCTGTGAGGTATCAATCTAGAAATATATGTCACATCCAATTGGTTTAAAATATATTACATATATGTTTTTGGAATAATATTTGTAAATACAGCAACTATATTCAACGATGCCGTCCCAGAACTGATTTTAAATTAATCAAACAAAACGAAACCGCCATGAAATACACTCAATGGTTGATCCTGGGATTGTGTTGTCTACTTTTTAGCTGCCAGCCACAAAATGAAAACATCAACATTTCTAAAGCAGGTCTTCTTGATTTGCCATTTGTTGAAAGTCAAAATGAGATCATCACTTTTATTTATCAGTACAATAAGGAGAGGGCTAAGTTAGAATGGACAGCGGTACAAGTAAAGGAAACTTCTGGCGATGAGCTAAAAGATGCATTATCGGCTTTGCTTCAAGACTTCAGAAAAAGTGGCATTTGCAAAGGATTACAATTGGAAAGCTTGACCAAAGAGGCCAATCAATCCATTATCCATTTAAGTGGAAATCCAATTATAAAAAGCAAACAAGATAGTACCATTTTCTGGTCAGCGCTTGACTTGACAGCGAACAGATACACCAAATCAGCAGGATATAAATTAGCTTTTAACTAGAATTCATATAAGACCATAATCCATAAATTATCACACTATAAAACACTTTACTCATGAGCAGAACCATCGCCTGGGTCTCCGGATCCTTCCTACTAATGGCATTAACCGTATATGCCAGCTATCAGTACAACACCATCAACAAGAAAGAAGGTGTTATCAAAACACAGCATCAAGAAATCATTCGTTTGGATGACGACCTTTTTAAAGAAACGCAACTTCGAATGACCGCGGAAGCAACCGTGATGGATTTGGAAGGTAAGGTTAGAGAACTACGGGATAGTGTTTCTTTCCTTCAGGAAAATATTGCGAGCTTAAAGAGAAAGGTTAAAAAGCAAGGACGAACGCTTAGAGCCTTGTCTAAGAAATTGAAAAACTTTGAAAATGATTATGACATTCTCAAGCAAGAGATTGCTGCTTTAACTCGTAAGGAAAATATCGATACTGAAAAAATTCAAGAATTAGAATTAGAAAAAGAAACACTTCGTAATGAAATCGCTACCGTAGAAATCAAAAGAGAGCGAGAGCAAGCTTCACAAGTAGCTGCAGAGAAAGCTTTGCTGGAACAAAAAATGAAAGAAGAGCGCTTGCGTCAGATTACTCGGATCATTGATAATACCAGAGTGGTTTATAAAAAAGTATCTACGCAAAAGGCTCGTTTTGGTAAGACCATGAAAAAATTGAAAAAGAAGAATACTTCTTGGGCTTATACGATCTTGGAGTTCCAATTGATCCATGATGAAACGCAGGTATTGTTGGATGAGCAATTCATTGCAAAAATTATTGACTCTGATACGGGAGAAATTTTATCCTACATCGAAAACAATCCGAACTTCCCAGAATCCGACAAGGATGCAAAAGGTATCAAATTCAAGTTTGATGGTAATCTTATTGAACTTGCCCACTATAACAATCAGGAGAAAACCGGAAAGAATTACGAAGTGCAGTTATTTTACATCGACTCTGAGGGACAGGAGCATCTGCTCCGAGGAGGGATCAAACAGTTTTTGAAAGGCCGTAAATTGGTCAAATAAGCCCCTTAACCGAAAAAGAATTAGCTCACACGCGTAATCCCATTTTGAACATTTTACCAATAGCAGTAACATCATCGCGATGTTGCTGCTTTTTTATTGGGAAAGCTTATGCGTACTGCATAGGAGAAGCGTAACAGATGCAAATAGCGCAATCATTTCGCAAAGTGATTGGTTTCTAAAGGGAAGTCAAAATAGCAAGCCCTAACCCCATCGCTATCAATAACATCTTTCTCCAAGGCAATTTATGATGATTCGTGGCACCGTCAGTTTCAAATAAAATGGTGGTTGCAATATGTAAAAATGACCCAATCACAAAGGCGATGATTTTCTCTTGAACACCTTGATCCAGAACACCTTGCTTTCCTAATGTTTCTGCAAGAGCAGCTCCCAGAGGAGACATCGATGCGAATACAACCAGACAAATTACAACAGTAGATTTTCGGAAATTGCTGGCGAGTAACAGTGCCGTAAGTGCAAAGGCGGCTGGTGCTTTATGCAAAATAATACCCACCAATAAATGCTGTCCACTATGAACATGTCCATGATTATGGTCCTGAAAGGCTTCGTAATTTCCCAAAGGCAGTCCTTCGAAAAAAGCATGTAGGCAAAGCCCCAGCATGAGTTGGAACATATGGCTATTACTGGGATGGGAACGGGGGTGGATGTGACCGTGTTCTACTCCACCACTGAGTTGCTCTAACAATAATTGTCCAAAAAAACCAATCAATATCCAAAGTCCTGGGTTGGTTCCTTGTTGTTGAAAGGCTATGGGCATTAAGTGCAACATTGCAATACCTAATAAATAGGCTCCACTAAAAGAGAGCAACATACTAAGATATTGTGTTTTGACTTGTTGAAGATATAAAGCGACAGACCCTCCGATAAGCACCGCCACAAATAAAATAATGTATTCTGCTAACTCCATAATATACGATACAATCGACTCATAGTAAATCCAATAAGACAACCCAATAAGGTTCCACCAAGAATATCTAAAGGAAAGTGAACTCCTACGTACACCTGTGAAATAGCAATGCTTGCTGCCCAAAACAACAAAGGTAATTTAATCTTGGAAAAACGAGTACCTGCTACACCTATTAAAAATAAGGCTAGGGCAAAATGATTCGTCGCATGAGAAGATGGGAAACTGTATCCTGATCCGCAAGGGACTAAAAGGTGAACTTGATCGGCCAATTGGGCTGTTTTGCAGGGACGAAGGCGTTGTATGGATTTTTTGAGAATTTCACTGCTGGTCATATCGGCGATAGCAATGGTGAGTACGGCCACCACAACGATAAGTAGGCCTTTCTTTTGAAAATTGATTAGTAGAAAGCTGATGAGGAATAAGTAGGCTGGAATCCAGATGTATTTATTTCTCCAAAGAGGTAGGACAGTATCGAAAAAGCTGTTTTGTAAGCCATGATTAATTGCCTCGAAAAGGGCGATGTCCCATTGGAGGAGTTCAGTCATAAAGATTGGTTTTGATTCTTTTCGTGGCGCATTGTCTTTATTCAGGTTTCTTGAGTCCCTTTAATTCCCATTCAATAATCGAATTTAAAGCAGGAGCAGAATTTGATTGGATGAACTTTAACAAAGGAGGATTAAAGATTTAGGATGCTAAAATTAAGGATTATTCGCTCAGACGCGAAAAACACCTTATTCGCATTTGAGTGAATAATCCTTAATCTTTAATTCTTAATCAACAACAGATTTATTTTTTCAAAACACCCGTTACTTGGGTATATCATATTTCCCCATCTTATTTTCATTATTTATACAAAGTAAAATCCCCGCGATACTGCCGCACTTCCCCATCCCAAAATTCAACCTCGACAATATAAATATAAACTCCCGGCAATGCCGCCCTACCATTTTTATGATTTCCATCCCAGCCATTTTTCTTATCTCCTAATGTAAGCCCTTGATCTTCATAGATTTGTCCTCCCCAACGGTTAAACACTTTTAGGTAATTGATGCGCTTGGTTTCCTTATTCGTAAAAACACTAAAAAATTCGTTCTTTCGATTCCCATTAGGGGTAAATGCATTTGGAATATAAACCCTGCGAAATCTGTCTACCCTTACCAATATTGAATCCCGATTGGTACAGCCTTCTTCTGTAAATAATTGAACGGCAATAGGAATAGAATCATTAAACGGGCGTATCCAAGGGTTGAGACAATCATTGCAGGATAAAGCTATAGGGCTTTCCCAAATAACGGTCTCTATGTCTTCGGAACCAACAGCCATCAATTGAACACTGTCTCCTAATTCTACAGCACCATAAAGCTCTTCCAAGTCAACTAATAGTTCTTTTCCATCTCGAAAAACTACTGTGGTGTCCCATAGACAGCCATTGACATCTTGCACTTGAATATTATTTTCGCCCGCAGACAATTGATAATTAAAGGTGTCCGTACTAAATGGCATTTCATTAAAGGAATATAGAAAAGGAGCAATTCCTCCGAGGACAGAATCTACTGTCATTGTACCATTACTGTCTCCCAGACACAAGGGGAATGTCCATTTCAGAAAAGCAGACCTTGGTCGGAATTGATTTGGTAAAATGGAAGTCGCTGTACTATTGGAACAACCACTAATCGAATCAGTTATAAGCACCTCATAGATACCAACATCTCCTCCTATGACTGTAAATTCGTTTCCACCACTGAGAATTTCGCCGTCCTCCGTAGACCATTCTACAATATAAACTGGTTCCGGTGGAAAAGCGGATGCTTGCATGCTTACCATCCCCGTAGCACAGTTCATGAAGTGAATGGGATTGACGTTCGCAGTTGGCGTGTCATAATTGGCCAGCACTGTAACTGGCTGCGATCTGCTGCAACCAGTGACCGTATTCGTAATAGTCAGCAAATAAACCCCAGGATCTGCCACACTCGGGCTTAAAGAGGTCTCTCCAGTGATCCCTGAACCTGCCCACTGAATATTGTAATCCGGCCCATTATCTGAAGCTGTAGCGTCCAATACAACTAAAGTATCTCTGCAAGATAAAGGTGGTGGCATGACAATAGAAACAAGCGGTAAATCGGAATCATCGATAACAGCCAAACTATCAACAGCCGTACAACCTGCTGAATTCGTTACTGTTAAATGATAGGTCCCAGCTGCATTAATTTCAACTGTCGCTACGTTTGGATTACTTGAAATGTTTCCTCCCCCAGTTGCTTCCCAAGCATAAAATATAGGGCCACCATCAGGAACAGTAGAATTACCACCATCCAATACCAACATCGGATTATCACAAGTTAATTCCAAATTTGTTTGTGATTCAACAACAACTATTGGATCCCGATTAAACGTAATCGGAACGCTATTAGACATTCCCAGACATGCATCTTCTAATAATATACTTCCTATTGGTAATTCATTCCCGGATAAAACGGTCACATAATACGTTTGTCCGTAAACCATTCCTGGCTGGAAATCAAAATTCGGTGTATCTCTAAAGTAAACAATTGTATTGTTATCGAAAACAGCATTCTCATGTAATGCATATTGCACAATGTCATTGGCATCTGTTGTGGCGGCAACCTGTATTTCAACTTCAGCAATGGAATCCCCACAAATTGTTATTGCACTCGGTGTCAAGAAACCTCCTGTACTGACACAGTCACAATCATAACTACCATTAATTGAAGTTGGTGGGCAACCACTTCCATCACTTAAAAAGAAAGTATAATTTCCATCCTTAGGAATGGGTACACTCGTAAAAATATTACCATTAAAAGACCCTCCCGTGCCCGTTATGTTATAAGTGTTGACATCACCTCCTCCAATTTCCAGAACCACGGTATAAAAAGTATTTGTATCGTTGCAAGGAGTCATCGTACTGAGTACGATTGGAGCATCAAAAACAGCCACGTTGATTTCATCTGTTCCGGTACAAGAGCCTGTACCACTAACCGTTACCGCATAGGTACCCGCACTGTTCACAGAAATAAATTGACTGGTTTCTCCTCCGGGAGCCCATTCATAACCTAGCCCAGGGTTACCGGCATTTAAAACAAGGGGACCAAAGTTTGCACAGATGGTCGTATCATTTCCGAGGTCAACCAGGATCTCGTCCAGAACAGTTACAACTGTGCTATCTATAAAAGTACACATATTGTTATCTGTAACAGAAACTGTGTAAGTATCAGAGGTCGAAACATTAATAATTTGAGTAGTTCCACCATTAGACCAATTGTAGTCGTTTCCAGGGTTCTCGGCGTTCAGTATTGTAGCTTCTCCACTACATAAAGTAACCGCATCGTCTAAGTCTAGATTAATACTAGTTGGAATAATGGTAATGGTCACTTCATCTTCACGAGAACAACCAACGCCGTCTGTCAAGGTTACATTATAAGTAGTGGTCACATCAGTTGTGATCAATCGAATGGAATCATCAGTCGTGCTAAGGTCTCCCCAAGTCCAGGTACAACCAACACAATCGGTTCCGGTATACGCGTCTAACAGCACAGGTTCATTTGGACAAACCAGTGTATCTCTCAGATCTACATCAACATCACAGATTGTTTTTATGATCCAAAAGTCATTATTTCCATTTGAGGGATCCATCTTATCTCCGCTCACATCTGAAGAGGAATGACCCGCCAAAAGGTAACCACCATCATCAATTTGAAAGGCATTTTCAAGTACATCATTTTGAGCACCGCCTAAGCTAGACTCCCATTTTTTTGTTCCATTGTCATCTAAATAAACCATCCAATAGTCAAAACCACCATTAGTAGGCGTAGTCTTATTTCCAGTCATATTAGATTCTGAGAATCCGCTGATGATGTAGTAATTGATTGAATTTTGACGAACGCTGTAGCAATTATCCAAGCCATCTCCTCCAAAGGTTCTATCCCACTCTACTGCTCCTAAGGCACCTGTCTTTACCACCCACATATCAACAACTCCAAAATTATCTTCTGACTTATAAGGAGGATTCGCATTCGAACGAGAACCACCTCCTAACAAAAATCCTCCGTCAGAAGTTTGAACAAAAGAAAATATTTCGTCTTCGTCTGTTCCTCCATATCTGCGTTGCCACATTAAATCGCCATTATTGCTATTTACCTTCACCAGCCAAAAATCTTTGTTTCCTTGTGTCATTGAAGTTACATCTCCACTCATGCTTGAACTGGTTCCTCCTCCGATTACGACATTCCCGTCAGGAGACAATTGCATTTCTGTCAATAAGTCTTCTTGGTCACCACCAATGGTTTTATCCCAGAGGAAATTACCTGCTGCATCTATTTTCACCAACCAGAAATCCCAGTTTCCTTTATTCGCTTCTGTCTTTTCTCCAGAAACCCCAGAAAGAGAACGTCCTCCCAACAAAAATCCTCCGTCATTCAATTGAATCATATCATAACAAAAATCAAGACCATCTCCGCCATAAGTTCTATCCCATTGAAAGTTGCCAGAATTGTCCATTTTGACAACCCAATAATCGTCACCTCCTCTGCTGTCTTCTGATTTATCTCCACTAGTATTTGATGGCGAATAACCTGCAACCATGTAACCACCGTCACTAGTGGGAAGTACTTTCCAGGGGCGTTCCAATTGGTTTCCACCAAAATTATTTTCCCATTCAATTTGTCCAAGGTTATCCGTTTTTACGACCCAGTAATCTCCACCGCCATTTGCCATGCCGCTTACATCTGCATCTTGACTTGAAGAGGTAAAACCAGCCATAATAAAACCGCCATCCGCTGTTTGCTCAACGCTGTTCAATTCTTCCCAGATGTTTCCACCTAAGCTGGCGTCCCATTCTGGTTGAATTTGGGCATTAATAAATGAAATTTGTGCTATAACTAGCAAAACGATAAGGATTGGCTTTAACTTATTTTCTAGGTTGAAGTAGTCCATAGTAATCGAGGTCAGTGTTTGTTTGTAAGGATTTGATATTACACGAAGGTTAAACAGGTAGGTGTGTGCATATCAGTTTTAGTCAATAACTAGCTTTGAAGTATTGTAAAGATATTACAAAGTGGGCAAAATAAAGGATTCGGAGGGACAAAATTGCAGGGAAAGACGTGAGATATACGGATTGCTTACAAAGTGCCCCGGAGTTCGGAGAGCTAAGGTATGGAACAGTGTTATAATCACATGAAAAGCTCACAAGACTGCAAAGTTAGCGAGTAGAATATCGAATTTGAGAAAACAACTATTGATAAGGATATGCGATGACACTACATTCTCCTTAGCTTCTAGTTAATTTAAAATAGCCTTAACCCTATTCTCTTTTCCAGAGAAAAGGCAGTAGAAATACTATTTTAAGAATTTTGTAACCCCTTAGGTCCATTCAAAATTTTATCAATCTCTTCCTGCAAAATAGCCGCAAAAAGTGCCCCATTTGGAGGATTGAAAAGATTCAAATGATCACCCGGCACTTCTCGAACGATGACCCCCTGCTTAGCATAAGGTTTCCAACCAAGATATTCAAAATCTTCCAGATAAAAGCGTTTTTCCTTAGCTCTGAAAAGATGAATAGGTCCATCATATTCTTGAATCTGATATTTCTGAAAGGCTTTTAAATTCATTTGATCGACTAAAGCCGCAAAGTTTTGATCTTCCTTCTGAGCAACCTCTTCCCCTTGCCTACTCCATTTCCAGCGCTGGTAATATCGTTTAAGGACATGAGTTTTGTACTTTGCGTTTTCGATTGGATTTTTAGCCAATAAAGAAAGATTAAAGCCTACTTTCTTTGTTAGACCTCTCAATTGCTGATAATAACTTTTTGATTGTCCATTTTCCGAAAGGTGAAAGCGAACGACGGTATCAAACATCCCCAACATGGCGACTTCTTTTCCTTGCGCTTTTAATTGTCGAGCCATTTCGAATGCAATTAAACCACCAAAAGAATAACCAGCGAGGAAATACGGCCCCTTCGGATTTTGAGTCAAAATCTCAGAAAGATAATGAGCTGCGATGGCTTCAATATTATCCAGAGGTTCGAAGCGACCATCCAAGCCACGTGCCTGTAAGGCATAAATCGGCTGATCCTCTCCCATATGAGCTGCCAGTGTTTGAAACATCAGGACATGTAAACCGGCACCATGTACTAGGTAAACCGGTGGCTTTGTTCCTTCTTTCTTTATGGGTACCAACGAATTGTAAATGTCTTGTTGATTGTTTACTTCTGTACTATTTGGCTTTTGCAATAACTTGGCTAAACGACTAACCGTATTGTATTCCAATAGAGCAGCAAGCGGAAGTCGATTTCCAGTTTCCTTTTCTATCCTAGCAATCATAGCTACTGCGATTAGGGAATGTCCTCCTAGCTCAAAGAAATTGTCATGAATACTTATTTCTGGAATAGAAAGTAACTCTTTCCACAAGTCAATCAAAAACATTTCTTCGGGAGAAGAAGGAGGCGTTAATCCCTGTTCGGCTGAAGTCTTCGCATATGCGGGGATCGGGAGTTTATTGCGATTGATCTTGCTGGTTGCTGTCATTGGGAAAGCTTCCATAACTACAAAATCAAGTGGTACCATGTAATCTGGCAACTTATCAGCGAGCCAGTTTCTAAGCTCGTTGGAATCCAATTCCTCATTGGCATTCATTGTAACATAAGCTACCAATTTTTTCACCTTTGGTTGATCTTCTCGAATGATGACCACATTTTCACGGATACCTTTATATTTTGCCAATACCGATTCAATTTCTCCCAGTTCTATTCTAAAACCTCTGATCTTCACCTGATTGTCAACTCGATTTAGATATTCAATATCTCCGTTTGGCAAGAAACGACCGAGATCTCCGGTACGGTATAGTTTTCCATTTTCTCTGTTCGATGAATCTAATGATCTACTGCGTTGAGCGGGAGGATGCTCCCCTTTAGGGGCTGGGGGTTGCGTTGGCAGATTCATTGACTCCTTAGAATCTCTATTTTTCAAATTGGAAAGGCTTATAAACTTCTCCTTTGTCAATTTTTCTCGCTTAAAATAGCCATTTGGTGCTACCCCTACTCCACCGATATACAACTCTCCGGCTGCTCCTATAGGCACTTCATTTTTAAAAGCATCTAAAATGTAAACTTGTACATTCTGAAGTGGACGACCTACTGGTTCGTAACCTGAAATTGTTTTGTTAGCGATCGTTTGCTCGTCAATTCTTTTCAAGGTTGACCAAATTGTTGTTTCAGTTGGACCATAAATATTATAGAGCCTTTTACATTTCGTAATTAAATTGTTGGACAAATCTTTAGTTAAGCCTTCTCCACCTGACAAAATAGTCAATCGCTCCTCTCCTTTCCATCCGGCCAGCAGCAACATTCGCCAGGTGGATGGAGTTGCTTGCATTAAGGTCGGTTTTACTTTTTGTAAATATGCTGTAAGTAAAAAACCATCCATTTTTATTTCTTCTCTTACAATCGTTAAACTAGCTCCTAGAAAAAGAGGCAGGAAGTAATCCTGAACAGAAGGATCAAATGCAATAGAGGCCACAGAGCAAATCACATCTTCTGCATTCAATTGTAGTTCCTCTTGAAGTGCAAGATGATGATCTATTACCGCGTAATGAGGAATAAGAACGCCCTTTGGTTTTCCGGAAGAACCAGAGGTGTAATTTACATAAACTAAGTCCTCCGAATTTAGATCCAGATTTAGATTTTCTTTTGACTGTGCTTGAATGTTCTTTTTATCTTTATCCAAACAAACCATTAAGGTCTCTTCCGTTGGCAAGCGATCTAATAGAGATTGTTCTGTAATTAAGAATCCACAATCCGCATCTTCCACAATCGTCCGTAACCGATCTTTCGGATTAGAAGGATCTAAAGGAACGTAAATTCCTCCGACTTTTATCACAGCTAATAAGGCGGACAATAAATGATTTTCCCGATTTAAATAAACGCCTACGAAAGATCCTTTTTGTACTCCTCTGCTTCTAAGAAAACGAGCCAACTGATTTGCTTCCTGGTTCAATGTCTGGTAGCTAAGTTCCTGTCGATCAGAGAAGACAGCAACATTATTTGGAGTGGCCAAAACCTGTTCCTCAAAAAGTTGATGTATTAATTTCTGATCTGGAAAAGAAGCTTCTGTTTTATTCCAACTTTGTAACAATTCTTTTTCTGCTTCTGGTAAAATAGGCAGTTGGTGAATTTTCGAAGTCGGTTCAGACAATATCCCTTCTAAAAGAGTCTTAAACTCTTCTAAATGGCGTTGAATACTTTCCCTTAAGAAAAGATCTGTATTGTAAATCCATTCAAAAGCAATAGCACCGTTCAACAATGGTTTTACATTAATAAAAACATCAAAGGTTTCATACTTTCTCACAATTGGATTGACCTTCACCTTTATCCCGTTGAAATCCAGCACTTCTGAAGCTCCATCCATATTAAAGAGTATAGAAATGATGGGTTGCCGACTTGGGTCACGAGGCATCTTCAAGGCTTTTACTAAGGAACCTAGTGTATATTGCTGATAATCAAAGCCATCGAGAATTTGGTTTCGCATTTTCTGCAAATGAGTTGGGAAATCGTCAATTGGATTTATCTGGGTACGTAGCGGCAAAAGGCTTACGCCATGTGCTACCAAATTTTCATTTCCTGCAATCGACTGACTCGCAGCTACCATACCCAAAACAAAATCATCCTGACCAGACAAGCGATGGATTAACGTTTGAAAAGCAGTATATAGCGTTACGAATAAAGTCGATCGATTTCTATTAGAATACGCTTTCAATTGACTTACCAATATTTGATCTAATGTTATAGATTCCAGCGCTGCATCGTACGTTTTTTGTAAAGGACGTGGGAAGTCTGTTGGAAAATCAAGAATGGGTACATCGTCTTCAAATTGCTTTAACCAGAAAGCCGCTGTTTCTTTAGCTTCCTCACTATTTTGAAAGATTTGTTGAGTTGAAACAAAATCACTTAGTTGAGCAGACTTAGGTAAGTTCGCCTTTTTCTTTTGAGCAAGAGCAGTATATAAAACAGCCAGTTCCTTTGCTAAAATACCACAAGACCAGCCATCAGCAATTCCATGATGAGCGGTCATAATAAGTTGATATTGACTTACTTTTGTCTTTATTATTTTCACTCGGAACAATGGCCCTTTGAAAAGGTCGAGCACCTCTGTGGTTTCCGCTTCATAAATTTCAGAAAGGCGAATACTCAATTGTGATTCTTCCAAATTTGAAATATCAAGAAATGGAATATCCAACTCCAATTCTGGAAAAATATGCTGCACTAATTCCTCCGCATCATACACGGTACGAAGTGATTCATGTCGGTTTACCAATTGCTGAACTGCCTTTTGCAGGAGATTAACATTCAGTTCCCCTTCAAATTGAAAAACGCCAGACAAATTATAAGCTGCCGCTGCCGCACTACCCAATTGATGTTCTACCCAAACCTCCTTCTGCCCTTCCGTTAACGGAATCTTTTTTTTTGAAGCAGAATTCGTTTTATGATTTGAGCTCCCTAACAATGGTACTCCAACTATTTCATTTTTTATTATTCGTTCAGCAGCAGAGATCGGAAAAAATCCCGCCGTTTGCATCTCTCGGATTGTTTCTTCAAACATCAAAAAGGTATGATCCAAATCAGCTTCACTATGCGCCAATGTTATAATCGCTGCTTTATTTTCAATGAAAATTCCTTTCAAGCGCATATAATACCAGAACATTTCCGCTAAGGGATTTCTATCCACTATTTTTATAGCAATGACAGAAGCTGTAGAGCGCACTTGTAAGGGAACTTTTGTTTCCTCAAATAAGTCAATCAATCGCTGAGCGAAACGGGCCGTTTTTGCATTCAAGGCATCATACATTGGCTGACCTTGTCGTTTTATTTCTTTCAAAGCCGCTAAAGAAGCAGCTAAACTAACAGGGTGTTTACAAAACGTTCCACCAAAGAAAGTCACTCCTGCCTCTGGAATAGAAGTATCTCCGAATTGCCACTGTCCACCATCAAAGACGTCCAAATACTGAGACTTCCCAGCCACAGCGGCCATCGGCAAACCACCTGACAATACTTTTCCGTAAGCGATGATGTCCACCTCTATTCCATACCAACCTTGTGCTCCATCAATGCCTACTCTAAATCCAGTTATCATCTCATCGTAAATCATCGCAACCTCTTCCTCGGCTGTTACCGTCCTGATTGCGCGTAACAATTCGATGGGTTGATGTGTTGGATTATTGGGCTGAACGGGCTCTATGAGAACCGCTGCCAAATCATCCGCAATTTCTTTTATTTTTTGAATAATATTCGGATCATCCCATTTTAAAACGATAACCTGATCAACTAAAGACGCCGGAATTCCCGGTGCTGCAGGGAGCGAAACATCTTTTCCGTTCCGTTGAATTCCTTTTACTAACAATTCATCCGCAATACCATGGTAATCTCCTTCAAATACAATGATTTTATCTTTTCCTGTCGCTGTTCTCGCAGCTCGAACTGCCGCCGAGACTGCCTCAGATCCCGTATTCACTAAAGAAGCCCTCTCTGTTCCTGTCAGTTCACAAATCAGATCGCAAACCTGCTCTGCCAAAGGGGTAAGTACTCCCAATTCAAAACCTTTATCGACTTGCGCTTTAATGGCTTCTTGAATAAAATCTGGTGAATTTCCAAACAAATTACAACCGAAGGAAGAACGGAAATCTATGTATTCATTGCCATCCACATCCCACAGCTTAGAGCCCTTAGAGCGATCCATAGCAATCTGATAAATCATGTCTTTCCACATGCGATTAAAACCAACAATAGATCGAGGATCGGCCATGTGTGCCCGCTGTCGCTCTGCCATCTGTTGAGAGCTTTTGGTTTTTGTGGTATACCGATGGATCAAGTCAAGCAAATACTTTCGTTCTCGTTCCGTTAAGTCATCAAGTCCTTTTTTTTCTATCGGAACCCATGGTCCAAATGCGGTAAACTCTTTTGGATTTTCTGTACTCTTAGTTTCTACTGAATTAGTAGAAGTTCCGTTTGCTTCATTTTGGAAAGTGGTATGAGGAGGCGTTATTCTATTTTTTGGTAATGCTGTATTTAACTTTTGTAAAT
>CAZDTI010000130.1:0-19476 GCA_964508085.1 uncultured Saprospiraceae bacterium
TTTGGCTCCGTCGTTCAGTTTGTCTATGTAATTATAGTTTGTCACCTCTAGTTGATTTAAGATGGCCAAGTCTTTTTTAGCATTACAAATTTTAAAATTCTCTTTAATCCGCTTGTCTGAATCTGCATAGAATACAGCGGCACGAATATTTCCATTCGTCCAGATGGCTATTTGTTCATCAGCATTTCCATCGTTATAACCAACACCTGTATCGGATAAATAATCATAACTAGACAAACCATATTGAGCCGATCCACTAACTTGTAAATGCCCCGAAATATTCAATCGGTCTTCTACATAGATTTGTCCTCCATTCACCCCCAACCTTAAATCTCCGCCACTATAATAATTTTGAAGATTAAATTCGTTACTGTTCGCTGAAAGAAAACCAAATTTCGCTTGCTCTCCCCCGCCAACTGTAGCAGGATAAAAAGACATATAACTATGATCGTCTCCAGCCAAAGCCAAAGATCTTCCGTTGATTCTAATATCTAACTGTTCATAAAAATAACTCCGTTCATCATAAACATTAAGTCCATTGTAGGCATGGGCTCTACCATAGAATCTATTATTTCCGCTCACTAATCGTATTTCTTCATTTGGGTTTTGAATGTTCATAATGGTCGAATTTTTATCCGTAAATCCGATCAGGCCATTACTCGATTGCCCATTCAAATAAACAACAGCTTCTCCATCCCCTCTGACCTGTAGACCATTCTCCAAGACCCGTACTCGCTCATTTCCATTCTGACTAAAAGTATAATCTTTATTGCCATTGTTGTTGAAATTCACATTATGTTCTGTACCACTAATGGTCGTTAAATAATCTGCATATTGTGCGTCCAAGCCTATACTCCCACTCCCATTTTTGATTGTTAGTTTGTAATTTGGATTGGGATCACCTATACCAACGTTCCCAGAATTCGGAAATATATTGTCTTCTCCTATCAAGGAAAGCGCGTAAGGAGAGGAAGTTAACTCCGCGCGAGGAATCAATTCTGCACCTCCTTCTACACTGACTCCTAGATAATATTTTTCATCAAAAGGAACATTCAATGGGTTGGCATCTCCAAGAATTACGGAATAGATTCCCCCCTTCAGAACCACTTCGCTTTGTGTTTCTGTCCAGAGTGCAGTTCCTCCGGAGGCTACATTGTACAATGCAAAAGTTAGTTCATAATTGCCGTTTTCCAAGGCCGCATTTTCAGCAGTTCGCAAAACGCCTTGGATGCTCAAGCCAGCATCTTGTGCCATACCTTTAATCGAGAACAGGAAAGATAAAAGTAGAATAATTGCTAAGTGTAAATTCTTCATTCGTTTTAATTTTTTTTGAAATCAAATTAGTATTACCAAGCAAGTTGGTACGGATATGAAGATTACGAATAGTGTTCCAGCGGTTCTGAAATATTGTTGTATTGGGCTAGATAAATGTTGAAAGGGGTTGGTTTTTGGTGAAAATATGTTGTGGTTGTTCACATGGGGTTAAGGTGATTTGTTATTTTAGCTTTTAACATTACTATACTACTTTACTTATTTTGTTTTCTGAAACAAACTATTTTAGTGTACCGTTTATGCTTCTCCTTCAGCAACTATTTTGTCAGCGCTACGATATCTAGAGCTTGTCAAGTTCCCAACTTGCTAAACAACTAGATAGGCCCCTAAGGAGGAGCATCAGCGCTCCTAACGTACTGAACGTACCAATCGTCAAAAAAAATAGACTCTAATTTTCATTTCATTGATTACTAATATTTTTTGAGGTATTAGTGGGAGGCGGGCTGACGCTCCTCCATTCGACAAGCTCAGGGCAAGCTCTTTAAGGACTGGGGGTGCGGGCTGATAAGAACATTATTAGACAAATTATATCTCTTAGGACGGATCAACAGTATGCTGCCTCACCCACTCCCCCGCAGTGATCCCAAACTCCGTTTTAAAACACTTAAAGAAATAGTTAGGATTATTGAAACCAACCATATAGGCCACTTCTGTCGCATTTCCAGCTCCTTGCTGTAGTAATGTTTTTGCTTTTTGTAAGCGAATTGATCGAATTAAATGAATAGGACTTTGACCCGAAATCGCCTTTAGTTTTCTGAACAATTGACTGCGACTTAAACCCATCAATTCGCTGAGTCGCTCTACCCCAAAGAGTCCATCAGCAATATGTTCCTCGATGACCTGATGGATTTTCAGTATAAAAGCATTCTGTGGTGTTTGTAATAATTCCTTCGAAGGTTTCTGATCTATTGCTGAAAATCGTTTTTGCATCCGCTTCTCTTGTTCCAGGAAATTGCGAATGGTTAGTTTTAATTCAGACGGGTCATAGGGCTTTGAAATATAAGCATCTGCACCAACCAAAAGACCTTCTAGTTTTTCCTCCTGAGCGGCTTTGGCAGTCAATAAAAGTATTGGAATATGATCTGTTAATTTACCTAATTTTAAATGTCGGCAAACTTCGTAACCATTTTTCTGCGGCATCATGACATCGCAGATAATGAAATTTGGAATTTGATCCTCTGCTATAGCTACCCCTTGCTTTCCATCTTTTGCAAGTAGCACTTTATATTCCTCCTCAAAAGTCTTTTTTAAGTGGTAACGTAAATCTGAATTGTCTTCTATGATTAGTAAAATAGGTTTTTCCTCTTCTGAAGAAATTGCTTCGCTTTCTCCAAAATGCTCTTCTGTTGCAAATGATTCCAATGTATTTTTATTGTTATATCCAGGCATTAAACCTCTAGTATTCATAACAATTGACTCTGAAGGTGATCCCTTTTCGAAGGGAATTTCAAGAATAAATTGTACACCTTGATCAAGCGCTGTATTCACTTTTATGTTTCCTCCATGAACTTGTACCAGTTCTTTCACCAAGGATAGCCCAATCCCCGTTCCATCAAAAGCGTGCTCATCATTTTGTTTGACTTGATAAAAACGATCGAAGATATAATTGATTTGGTCTCCCGGAATTCCAATACCATTATCAGTCACCTTGATTGTTGTAAAACTATTGTTTCTATTAAGCTCTACGGACACCTTTCCTTCATCTGGTGTAAACTTAAGTGCATTTGACAATAGGTTGTAAAATATTTTATCCGTCTTGTCTCTATCAAAACGAAGCAGATAATCAGCTTCATCTATATGAAATCCTATCTTGATTTTTTTCTTTTCAGAAATTGGCGAAAAAGAAGAAACGAGTTGTTGAAGATAGTTTTTGAAATCACCACTTTTGGTTTCCAATTTCATCTTTCCGGATTCCAATTTAGATAAATCTAATAACTGTTCGATTAATTGCTGCAAACGTTTGGCATTACGATCCATAATTTGAATATCCGTTTTTGAGAAAACGAATTGGTCTTTTTGGTTCATCAATTGAGCGACTTCTTCATGGTTTAGCGTATTGAGAATTAAAGTCAGTGGTGTTCTAAATTCATGAGAAATATTAGCCAGGAATTTTGATTTAGCTTCATCCAATGCTTTAAGTTTTTCCGATTGTTTTCGAATGGTTTTAGTTCGTTCTGTTACGATTTCTTCCAGTTCCATCTGACGTTTAAGTAAATACCGGACCCTCGCTTTTTGAATTAGAAATAAAGTGAAAAGAAAAGTCAGACCACTGAGAATAAGAAACCAGTTTTGCAAATAAAATGGTTTAAGTACCTCAACTGGGATTGTTAATTTTTGCTTAGAAACCAATCCGTTTGCCGTTATTCCTTTTATGGTTATGGTGTGTTCGCCATAAGAAAGGCCACCAATTTGCAAAGCCCCTTCTTTGATATTATTCCAAATCGCATTGTTTAGATCAGCATCGAGGGTGTATGCATATTCAATTTCATTAGAATTGGAATAATCGAGTAGCGCAAATTCCAAATGCAGATATCGATCATTTGGTGCCATGGTAACTTTACCAGTTCGTTGAAGCGCTGCAATTTGGTTTTCTTGTTGATTACTTTTTTCAGCGTATAATTTACAGCCCAACAATTGCAAAGGAAAATCTGGTTGTTCCTCAAAGTTTTCCTGAAAATCCTTAGGGTGAAAGCTTGTAACACCATTCAAACCGCCAAAATAAATATGACCATCTTTGGCTTGATGATGTGAAATTCGATTGAACTCCCGATGTGTAATTCCATCTTGAGGAAGAAATATTTTAATGGCAAAATCACTTTTAGAGAACTGCATGATCCCATTGTCACTACTCATCCATAGAAAACCAAAATTATCTTCATAGACTCCACAAACATGATTATGCGAAAAACCATCCTTAGTTGTAAACAGTCGACTTTTTGCTTTTTCTTTCTCCCAACGAATTAATCCATCATTGCTGGCAATCCAATAAATGCCATCCGAATCTTGATGCAGGTGCCGCAAATCATTGCTTGGCAAGTAGTGCGCTTCGTCCCCTCCCGACCAATATCGTTCTGTGATGCCCGCTTTGATATCCAACTTAAATAAACCATTGGATGTACACATCCACAAATTACCTTCTTCATCTGGATGAAAAGTATAATTTATTACTTTCGCCACGTCTTCGAATTCATTATACCCATCGAACAATTGTATTTCTTCCGACCCATCATCTAAGTAATACAAACCAATTTCTGACCCAATCCATAAACGTTTATTTCGATCACGAAAAAAAGACCAGACGTACAAACTTTGTGAATCAAAATTACTTGTATAAGTTTTCTTTGTCCCGTTTGATAAATCAAAATTCGAAAAATTATAATCCCCACCAGTCCAAAGTCCATCATCTTTATCATAGGTTAAAGCAAATTTAGTCTTTCCTTTTTCCAAGACCTTAATGCGTTGCTCTTTTGTGATCTGTACTGTTTTTTCAGTAGCATTTACATAAATATTTCCATGCTCATCTGTACAAATTTCTCGGGTTACTTCAAAGTCCTCTTTTACAATTTCACCACTATTATTATGCAGATAATTTTGGAAAGGATTGAGTCTATGTTCTATTTTGAACACTCCACTAATTGATCCCAACCAAAACATATGATCCCTATCCAACAAAGAATAATTGTATTGTATCACTTCTAAATCATCGTACTGTTCAATAAGATTCACCAGGTAGTCATGATCGGAATTGAATATGAAGAGGTTACTATTACAAGCCACCCAAAAGAGATCTTGCTCCGCATCATAGGAAATGCGTCCCACTTCAAATTGCATGTCCAAACTATCCGGAAAGGAGTGCGCCTTTACCTGGGCCTCAGGACTAAGTTCCAATAATTGATTGGTAGAATAGAGAAATATCTGATCGTCTTTCCCGACACCTCCGCTTCCAATTATACTGTTGTAATTAAATTGTTGGATTTTATTTCCAGTTTGATCCAATAAAAGAAATTCCGTCGCTTTTTTCTCGAAGAGGGATCTACGTGTGTCAATCATCAACCAATGCCGCCCATCCTTCAACACTTCCAATGGTTTGATATTCCCGATAGGCACTAGTTGTATGATTTCAAAATCTTGCTGTTCATTGACATAAATTAGTTGACCATTGTTGAGACCAATCGCGATCCTATTGTCTGGTAAAGCCAAGGCTTGCTCAAAATCATGTTTTGAAAAAGGAGCTTTGTTTGCAAATTTCTCTTCCAGGCTTTTCACCTTTCCAGTAAGTGTATTAAAGAAGATTAATGCTTTATTGGGCTTGGCCTGTTGTAACCATAAATCGCCTTCCCAATCTTCAATAATTTGATAATTTGGCGCATGAAAGAAATCTAAATTCGCTACTAATTCGAATGCTTTGCCATCAAAACGATTGATGCCATTGGCTGCGCCTAGCCATATAAGACCTTGCCTGTCTTTGTGTATCCATTTCACTTGATTGTGAGATAGACCATCTTTGAGATCATAGTGGGTAAGATCAGATATGTACTGTTGGGCAGAACTCTGAAAAGTCCAGCTCATTATAAAAAAGAATACTAAAAAACGTAACATATTGGCGGATACGGTTGACCTTGTTTAATAGAGTATAGTGCACTTATTTACGATGTGTAAATATATGAATTATATTTAATACCAAATGATACGGCAAGCGCCGAAAAAGAAGGGGAACAAGACCTAAAGAAACGTTGTATTTAGGGGTAATTTTGTTGTATTACGCAAAAACGGGAACCCAAATTAACACCACTTCTTTAAAAGTAATCTTATTCTCGATTCCCATTCAACAGGAAAGTATGTTATTTGTGGTTACTTAAGCCACCGCCACCTCTTGCCACTAAAAGTTAGGATGTAGATTCTGGCGATACTTCTATCTGACAATTATAGGATGCATCAAGTCTTGCTTTTTTTTGGTAAGAGGTAGAAAACTTAGACGTAACTTTCGTACCACTATGCGGATTGCTCACACAGAGGCCACAGAGGCCACAGAGAGAACACGCTAAATACGTTAGCTCTGTGAACTCCGTGCTACATTCGACAAGCTCAGTACAAGCCTCTGTGTGATTAAAAAACGTTCGGTAAAATCACAGCTTAACTGTGCGTTACTTTTGACAATGCTCAATAAAAACCGATTCCGAAAAGCGCCTATTTTGATCTTATCCTACTTACTTCCTGTCGCATTCAACAAACCCTCAATCGTTTTTATCCGATGATCTAACTCATTGATATCCGCTTTCAGTGCCGCGTTCTTATTTTCACTTTTCAAATTACTTTCTCTCAACTTTGCATTTTCTTTTTCCAGTGCTTCTACTTTTCGCGCAAGCTCCTGAGTAGCAGAAACGGCGAGGGTAAAAACACGATCATAATTCACCGTATGAAAATCATTAACTTCTTTGCCATAGATAAAAAGCTCTTCTACTTGTTCGCTCCCCTTCCAATCTTTGATCGTGAAAGAATTGCTATCTTCTATGGAAGCGACCGTAAACAACTCTTCTTTTTCGCCGATAATTTTAACCACATCTCCTTTCTTAAAATCATGTAATTTTGACAATTCAAACAATGCTTCTCCATTTTCTAATTTAAGTGACACTGGAAAATCATAAACATTTGGAATGAAGTCTTTTCCGACATTTACAGCCTCCGAAAATACACTTTTCAATTGTTGAGCGATCAAACCTTTAACGCGATTCCCTCCTTGGGACACTTCATCGATATGCTTGTAATCCGTCACTTCAATACCTTTCAAGGTGGCTAAATCTTCTTTTCCATTACTAATTTTCAAATCTTTTTTAATTCTCCGATCTGAGATCGCGTGAAACTCAGGCGCTTTAACCGCATTGTTAACTTTCAGCGCGTAGGTTTTTGTAACGTTACCTCCTTCATGCCACCGAAATCCATTGTAAGGTTGCACCATATAGCTATAGTTATTATAGCTTTCTGACTTAGCCCCATTTATCGAAATTAATCCTTTAAGAAAAATATTCCTTCCAGAGTTTCCCGCGCTTATGTAAAGATCTTGTTGACTCTTTATATCTATATTTCCACCTCCATTCTCATTCATTATGGTTAAATTTGGAGAACCTCCGCCCCCAAATCCAAAGTACGCTTTCCGTCCTTGGCCAGAATTAGGATAGAATTCTAAGTAAACATGATCTGTCCCTTTTAGTTGGAGAAAACCACCATTGCCCCGAACTTCGAATGGTCCATTGATATAAGAAGAACCCGTTGAACTTACATTAAAATTAGTGGAAGTAATAGATAAAGCCCCTTGTTCATTTACCAATCTCATCGTAGGGTCATTTGTCCATGGGTAGCCAAAATATCCAGTTCGCTGACTGCTTCCATTTTGAAATAATTCCATCAGCATATTCCCTTGTCCTTCTAATCTGAAGACTTCACCATTTCCTTTGACATGTAATTTTTTGACCGGATTATCAGTACCAATTCCTACATTCGTATTTTTGATACGCACACTTTCTGTGGCACCATTTCCAAAAATAAAAGATTTATCAGTCGGGTTATTGAATTTTAAGCCTTCTGTTGTGGATTGAATTTTTGCCGTAAAATTAGCAGTCGTTCCAGGTTCTATTCCAATAAATCCATTGCCATCCTTTACCGTTAGCTTACTACTTGGACTTGCATCTCCAACTCCAACATTCCCTGAATTCGGAAAAACATTGTCACTTCCGACCAAGGAAAGTGCATAGGGTGAAGAGGTCAAAGAGGCTCTTGGAATCAATTCGGTTCCACTCTCTACGGTTACACCCAGAAAATAGGGCTGGTCAAAAGCAGCATTCAGCTCTGTCGTTCCAGCGCCTAATACGACGCTGTAAATTCCGCCTTCTACATCTACGTTGGAAATGGTTTCAAACCAAATTTCAGTACCACCGGTTGCTGCATCCCAGAGGCGGAAAGTGATTTCATATTGGCCATTTTCGACGGAGGAGCCATTGGCGTTTCGGAGGACGCCTTGAATACTGAGTTTGGCGGATTGGGCAAAAGATGCTGTTGCTACCAGGAGGAATAAGAAGGTGAAGATTGTTGTTATAAAGTGTTTCATAATTTGCTAGATCAGTTTTTTAGTTAGTGAAAAACATAAAATTGCAGAGGGTCTATTTCCCTGCGAATTGCTGATATAGCGATTGCGAATTGTAGTCCAAGCAGCGTATAATCTCGTTGCGAAAATTACACTTTCGTTGAAAACACTGGGTTATTTAGTGGGATTGTTGGGAGGAATGGGAGCTCTAGGAGAAGTTTAGATCAAAATATGCAGGGGTTAACTTATAGAAATAAAGTTCGCCTGACCGTTTTTGATGCGGCCAGACGATTTATGTCGCAAGCCCAAAAATGATACTCGTTTTCCTTACTTATCAATTTTCCTTTTACAACAAAGTAGTTACGATACCTTTTCATTTCCCTTAAAAATGTTAAGCTAAAATATTATCCCCATCAAAAAAGTTCAATAGAACAAGACGTAAACTAAAACACGAACCCTTGAATTACTTCAAAATCAACTTTTTAATAATTGGGCTATTCTACTATTCCAGCCTAGCCGCGCAAGAATTTCAGCTGTATCAGCTAACAAATGAAACGAACAAGTTACTTTTTGAAGAAAAGGGAGATATGCCAATTGCAATAGGTTGCACACTGGGGGGAGCGCTACGAGCATATAATATTCAAATGGGATATAGCCCATTGAAATATCTTAATTTTTCAGGGGCCTATTTTAGGGAGTTTGGATACAGAGGAAAAGACTCCAAGGGAGAGAACAGCTCTTATTCACTCTCTTTAGGAAGCAACTATAAGATTAAATGGAATGGAAAAGTATTTCTCAGTAAGAGAACTACAGGAAAAATAATTCGTGTTGAAAAAGGAATAAATTTTATTTTCAATGTAGGTTATTCTGTGAATAGAATTAAATATAATGGAACATTAAGACCAGGAAGTGGCGATCTTACCTTTGTCAATAA
The DNA here is from genome assembly GCA_964508085.1 of uncultured Saprospiraceae bacterium. Taxonomy (GTDB): domain Bacteria; phylum Bacteroidota; class Bacteroidia; order Chitinophagales; family Saprospiraceae; genus CALGLS01. Next base: position 9,345 of record CAZDTI010000130.1, read on the forward strand.
AATGATCAGGTACAACTCTGTTTTTACTAAGCTCGGATTCTCCTATGATTATAAATGGGGTAAATCTGGTTTGTCCGCGATTTTAAATATTAACAATTATGAGGAGTTAAAATTCAGTGGGGGCTGGGGAGAAACAAGCAACTATCTAAATAAGGTATCAAATTACTTTGAAACAAATCGGATTATGCGTGTATGGAGTATTAATTTCCATAATGAGATAGGACGAAAATTAACAAAGCTAGTCTTTGGTGGGAATTTCGTTTTCACTGACCAGTTTGGAACTTTTGATGAACGTGAAGAGGTTTATTTTGGCCATTTTTACATAGGAGTTTTGATTGATTTAAATAAAATGAGCAAAGGGATTAAAAAGAGAAAAGGCAAAAACCCTTAGGCCTAGAAAGTAAAGTTGGATAATTAAATTTCCGACTCCACGCCTTTCATTAACTCACTAGGCGTCATTCCAAACTCATCCTTAAAGCATTTAAAAAAGTAACTTGGATTCTTAAAACCAACCATATAGGAAACCTCAGAGGCGTTGCCAGAATAATCAAGAAGTAATTCCTTAGCCTTTTGAAGGCGGTAGGAACGTAGGTAATTAGTGGGCGTTGTTCCGGTTAGTGCTTTGAGTTTTCGGAAAAGCTGACTGCGGCTGAGTTTTAGAGATTCGCTTAATTCCTGGATGCCGAAGTTGGTATTGGTAATGTTTTCTTCAATGACTGCTTCCATTCTTTGAAGGAAGGGATTCTGGGGTACTTCAACAGTAGTAGAAACCTCTTTGACCGCTCGATTGACACTGTACCGTTGTTGTAATCGCTTTGTTTGTTGCAATAAGTTATCGATTCGAAGGGCTAATTCCTTTTGGTCATAAGGCTTTATCATGTATTCCTCTACTCCTATTGTAAGGCCTTCTATTTTTTCTTCCTGACTTGCTTTTGCAGTTAATAAAATAATTGGGATGTGGTTCGTTCGCTCGTCACTTTTCAATAAGGTACTGACCTCATAACCATCCTTACCGGGCATCATTACATCACAGATAATCACATCAGGAATATGTTGATAGGCCATTTCCAAGCCTTCTAAACCATTTTTTGCTAAGTGTACGCTATACTCAGATTCAAATTTTTTCTGTTGATAATACCTCAAGTCTTCATTGTCTTCGATAAACAAAAGAATTGGTTTTTCTGGAGTTTCGATTTCCTCCACAAACGGTTCTTCCATCAACTCCTCTCCTACTAGCTGTTTTCTTTTAGTTGTAGTCAACTGTTCTTTTGGTGTAATGGTCTTTTCAACAGATTTTACGATTGGGAAGGAAAGTTGAAAAGTTGTTCCTTCACCTAACACACTGCTTACATTGATAACTCCTTGATGTAATTCTGTGAATTCTTTGACCATTGTCAATCCCAATCCAGTTCCTTCATGGGCATATTCATCTTCAGTTTCCACTTGATAAAAGCGGGTGAATATTTTGCCCAAGTCCTCTTCTGCTATTCCTATTCCCGTATCAGAAACGCTAACGAAGACCTCGCTTTCTCTTCTCTGCAAACTTAATATTACAACTCCTCCCTCTGGCGTAAATTTAATAGCATTGTACAAAAGATTATAAACAATCTTGTCCATTTTATCTCTGTCAAAATGGAAATTAAGATTTGCTATGGTTGATGTAAACTGAAGGTCGATTTTTTTCTTGGTGGCAATAGGTATAAAAGAAGACACCAATTCTTTTAAGTATTGATGAAAATCTTCTTGTGACAATTGAAGCTCCATTTTTCCATTTTCTAATTTGGACAAATTCAGCAACTGCTCAATAAGATTTTGCAAACGACCACTATTCCTTTTTAAAATGCTAAGGTCGTTACGGACTAAGCCTTCCAAATGCTGAATGCCTTCCTGATTTATTTTTTCATCTACGTTTTCTGTAGCAGTCAGAATAAGGGTGAGTGGTGTACGGAGTTCATGGGATATATTAGCTAAAAATCTGGATTTGGTTTTGTTTAGTTCGAGTAAATTCATGGCTTGTTCTTGGATGGTATGCGTTCGTTCAGCAACCGTTTCTTCCAATTCCTTTTGTCGCTCCATCAGTTTTTTGGTTTTCATTTTCTGATAAAGAAAAACAAATCCTGCTAACAGCAATAGCCCGAAAACAATAAACCAAGCTTGAAGATAAAATGGTTTTTGAACAAATATCGGAATCGTCAATATTTGTGAAGAATAGGAGCCATTGATGGTTTTACCACGTATTTCCAGAAGCTGTTTTCCATAAGGTAGTCCTGCAATTCGCAAACTATTTTCTTCCCCTTGACTCCAAACTTCCTCCCCACTCATTCGATAATCGTACTGAATGGCTTGAGTGTAATTATAATCCAACAACGCAAAACGGAGGTTCAAATACCGATCTCCGGGAGACATAAGAATCCGACCTTCCTTTTGATATTCTGCCATTCTGTTTTCTTGTTTATTACTCTTTGCAGAAAACAATTGGCAATTCGTCAGCACCAAAGGAATATCTGGGGCTGAATCAAATTGTTTGACAAAATCACGAGGATGGAAGTAAGTAATTCCATTGAGTCCACCAAAATAAATATTCCCTTGTTCATCTTGAAAATGAGAAATGGGGTTAAATTCATTGTGCGTAATTCCGTCCGTGGTCAAATAAGTTTTAACTTGATGAGACTTTCTGTCAAACTGCATAATTCCTTTATCAGAACTCATCCAAAGAAATCCATAATCGTCTTCATAAATTGCAGATATATTGTTAGAAGACAAACCATCATTTACGGCAAAGTGCTGTTGGATTCGTTTTTTCTCGTCCCAACGAATGAGCCCCTGCGAACTAGCAATCCAAAATATCTCCTCTTCATCCTGATAGATATGTCTAAGGTCTCGACTGGCAATATAATGAGTGGAATCTTCTCCGGGCCAAAATCGGTCAACAATCCCTTTCTCTAAATCTAGTTCGAATAAACCATCAATGCTGACCACCCAAATCCGCCCATTTCGATCTTCATAGATGTCGTAAATCGCTCCTCTTGCCGTTGGCTTAAATTCATTATACCCATCAAATATTTGCAAGGAATCACTGCCTTCATCCAGATATTGCAAGCCTCGATAAGTACCACACCACAGGCGATTGTTCTTATCCAAGTAGACGGACCAAATGGGTTCTTTTTCTGCTTCCTTATCCACTCTATACTTTCGTTCTTCGCCCGTAGTCAAGGATTTTTGAATAAGAAAAGGATAAGAACTTTTCCAAATATATCCGCGAGGATCATAGTGACTGACTTGAAAATTATGATCATTACAGGCTACTTTTTCTTGTGCTCCATCCAACTCGTAGGTACAAGTATTTGTGTTCACATAAAGTTTTCCTTGCTCATCTTTTGTTATACCTCGACAGCTGTAAAATTCAGACTGTTGATATTGACCAGGAGGTTTGTAAAATAAATGTTGGAAATAATTTCGATTCAAATTTATTTTGTAATAGCCATTCAGGGTACCCAGCCAACAGTTTTGATCGTCATCTAAATAAGTGTCATAAAAGTGAGAAACGCCCAAATCTTTATGTTCCTCTGTTACATTCACCAGAACACCTTTTTCCTTGTGAAAAATAAAAATATGATTTTTTGTAGTGTACCAAAAAAGATCTAAGTCTGCATCATAACTCAAGCGAGCATTAGCCGCTAAGGTCACGAGTCCTCCTGTTGCAGTCTCCAGCGACCAGGTTTCTAGTTCTCCATCTGTTGCCATTTCCATCATTTGTCCATCTATATGGCAAATAAAATGATCTGATTTATTCAAACCCACCGCATCACTTGCACGACCAGGGTCTGGGATCGGGATACGCTGTTCTATCGTTCCATTTCTATCGACCAATACGAATTCTTTGTGCCCAAGGAAATCTACGTTAATGTATTGTTTTAACAACAGCCAAATTTTCCGATCACTGGTTTCATACAAAGGCTCCACAACTACATCATCCTTAATTTTAACGGAAGTAAATTGTTGAGTAGAATCATAAAAAACTAAGTGTCCTGTATTTGTCCCTATAGTCATTCCTTGCTGTTGACATCGAATGGCACCATAAAACTCACTAGGCGTAAAAGGAGCTTCATTCCCAAATCGTTCTTGAAGCGTCTCTATTTTCTCTTTCTTCGTATTATAAAAAACCAGCTCTGGATTTGGATGCAATATTTCCAACCATAGATAACCTTCATAGTCGTCCACTATTCGATTTCCATCCTTCCAGAAAAAACGCAGCTCTTCGACAAACTCGAAATCTCTCCCATCGAATCGGTTTAATCCATTGGGTGTACCCAGCCAAATCATACCTTGACTGTCCTTAGTTGTCCAAAAAACTTGATTATGGGAAAGGCCGTCTTCTTCATTGTATTGAGTGACGGAAGCCATGTAATCTTGAGCTATTAATCCACTATTAATGAGAAGAAAGAAAAGAAGAAAGAGTATTCTATACATTAGACGTTATTCGAAAGACGGGTTATGGTAGACGCTGCACGTCCCCTTATTTGATTTTATTCGGAATAATTTCTATTAGTATTTCTTGTTATGGACAAATCTAGTAGATTTTTACAAATTAACAACATTTATAATGTGTAATTATTAATTTATCTTTAAGATGACGAATACAACAGATACTCTAGTTGCATCATATATAATGTAGTTGCATTTTAGGGTGCCAAATTTCTTCTCATTAAAAATAAAAAAGGGAAACAAAACCAAAGTAACTTAGGAAAGTCGCTAAGATTTTGATTCCCGCTACAAAAAGGAAAGTATGTTTATTGGGGTTCTATTAAATGGGGTCTTGATTAGATTGAGTGGGTTTATTTTAAAGGGAGATGGGGTGGATGAGGTGATGAGGTTTCCTTCTATCGTAAATTGGTGCGTTCCAAGGGAAGCCTCATTCCGAATGCCTTCAACTTAAGGAACTCAGAGGGAAGGCTTTCAGAACTTTTGCTATTCTCTTTGCTGCCCACGAAGTTCCGAAAACCACTAAGTTGACGACATTCAGCCTCATCCCCCCATCTACCCATCTACCCATCTTACTATCTCCTACCAGTCGCATTCAATAAACTTTCAATCTTCTTCATTCGATCACTGAGCTCATTAATATCTGCCTTAAGTATTTCATTTTTGATATCGCCTTTATTTTTACGCTCTTTCAATGCCGCATTTTCTCTTTCCAGTCTTTCTACTTTTCGAGCCAGCTCTTGGGTAGCCGAGACGTTAAGGGTGAAGATTCGGTCATAATCAACGGTATGGAAATCATCAACTTCTTTTCCGAAAATAAAAAGCTCCTTTTTATTTTCACTTCCTTGCCAATTGTCAATACTAAATTCCTGGGGAGAATTGATGCTCGAAACGAATACGTCTTGGTCTCCACTAACTGTAGCTATTCGAATTTTATCCCCAACCTCAAAATCATGTTCTTTGTTTAATCCGACTTTGAGCACTCCGTTTTTCACAGAAAGCGCTGATGGAAAATCAAACACATTGGGAATAAAATCAACTCCTTGTTTGATGGCCTCCGGAAACACTCTTTTCACTTGCTGAGCAATTACCCCTTTTTTATTTTCTTTTCCGTTTGCAACTTCATCGATATGGCGATAGTCGGTCACTTCAATTTTTGAAAGAGTTAGTAAATCCTCTTGCCCATCACTCAGACTAAAATTTTTCTTGATTCTTTTATCCGAAGCTACTACAAATTCATGGGCTCGGATTCCATGCGTGGCATAAATAGATAAGTTATAATTTCTGCCATTTTGTCTAGTAGCATAAGAACCACCAGTGTAACGTTCCCAAATATGGTTGGATTGAGGAACATAAGTTGTCTTATAACTATTCGCATAGAACAGTCCGTTCGTTTGAACCCTTTTCCCAGAACCTGAATTCAATATAACATCTGAGTCTGTCGAATTAATTGTAAATTGTCCGTTTGATGCTACTCCAATATCCGCTTTTTTACCACCTGTAATATCCGTTGGATAAAATGCCATTTGTGAATTCGTTGACCCCACTAATTGGAGTGATTCTCCTTCTTTGTTCACCTGGACATTTCCATTCATGGTTGTACTTCCATCTATGATTGTATTACCTTCTATTGTAGCTGTACCGCTTGAAGTATTCAAAGTGATATCATTTCCTTCGATTTTCGTTGCACCGATTGAGTTAGTCAATATTAGCGTATCTCCATTGCTAGGATCGAAGCCCAAATTGGCAATCTCAGCAGGCGAACTTGCTTCATCATAAAAAGTAAAAGCTCCATTGTTTAGTTTTAAGTTTCCTTCACTCAATACAAGATCCCCTGCTTCAAAAGCATAGGCTTTATCCGTTCCGCCTGCATCGAAGGTCATTCCATCAGTAGTTGTAGTAATTGTAGAAGTATTGTTTGCATCTTCCTCAGCTTCCAATCCCAATATTCCATTTCCAACCTGCACCGTCAATTTATGTGGAGGCGAAGCAGCTCCGACACCGACATTTCCAGAATTGGGAAAAATATTGTCATCGCCAATTAGCGAAAGCGCATAAGGGGAAGAAGTCAGTCGAGCTCTTGGATATAAATCTATATCGCCATCTACAGAAACTCCGAGGTAATAAGGTTCATCGAAAGGAAGATTCAAAGATTTTTGCGCACCAAGTACAACACTATAAATACCTCCATTAATTTTAACCTGTTCAAGTGTATCTGCCCAAAGTACGACTCCGCCCAGCGGCACATTATAAATTTTAAAGACAATATCATAATTTCCATTTTCAACAGCTGCACCTTCGATGGTTTTGACAATACCTTGTATACTTAGGTTGGCCGTTTGGTTTTGAGCCTGTATTTTTAATATTGCAAAAAAGAAAAGAAAGTATATTGTTATATTATTTTTCATTTTAAGTTTATTTAAGAAATTATTTACTCCCAGTTAATACAGAAATAGATCCGAGTGCTTCTATTTTGGCCTCTAAGGTTTTTAAAATATCATTTACTTTTGCGGCATTGGATTTTAGCAATGCATTTTCTCTTTCTAGTTTTTCTACTTTACGTGCAAGTTCCTGAGTGGCGGAAACGGCAAGTGTGAATACCCGATCATAATCGACTGTATGAAAGTCGTCGACTTCTTTTCCGTAGACAAATACTTTATCAGTGCCATTAATATTTTTCGAAACAACGGTAAATGATTTTTCATTTATTACATTTTTTACCACTACATTTTCCTCTCCTTTTTCTCCGATGATTCTTACTCGATCATTTACCTTTAATCCATGAGGTTTTGCTAAAGTAATTGTAACAGCATCACCCTTTGTTGTTACCTGACTGGAGAGAGAATAAACATTAGGAATGTAATTGGTTGATGAAAAAACGGCTTCTGGAAAAACACTTTTTACCTGTTGCGCAATCAAGCCTTTTCTAAAGGCTGTTCCTTCCTTGATTTCATCGATGTGGCGATAGTCAGTCACTTCGATTTGTTTTAAGGTTTTTAAATCGTGTTCGGCATTAGAAATTTTAAAATCTTTTTTGATTCGTTTGTCCGAAATGGCTTTAAAAAGTTTTGCAGCTATATCATCATAAGCCCAGATGGCTGATTCATCTACATGTCCACTGCCGACATATTTAATATCATCACCGTCATGAGACCATCTGCTCATATAACTTCCCCATAATGCTTGGGTATAAGTATTGACCCCATTCTTTCCTACTTCAAGGGTATTCATGACTCTTGTTGTCCCTCCTTTTGCATTGATAACAATATCTTGTCCTTCCGTTTCTAGTTTCAGGCTGTCGTTTTCAAAAAAGCCAAAACGGGCATTTGCATTTGTTCCCGATTGGGCAGTCAAAGTAATAAAAGTAGAATCTGTTCCTTTGAGATGTAAGCCTTCACCCTCCCGGTTAATTTCAATAGCTCCTGCCGAAGAGTTTAGCACAATTTTATTTCCTTCGATGTTCGTGTTCCCAATGGTGTTAGATAAAATCAAATCATTACCATTTGCAATATCTAATTCAAGACTGGCGACTTCCGAAGGGGAATTCGCTTCATCTGAGAAAATAAACTTTCCATTTTCTAACAATAAATTTCCGTCCCCAAGTCTGATATCCCCGTTATTGAGTCTGACATCGCCATTATTGAGTCTCACATCGCCTTCTTCAAAATCAAAGTCTTTATCCATCCCTCCGGCATTAAAACGCAGACCGCTGGAAACGGAAGTAATCACGGCAGCATTATTGGCGTCTTCTTCTGCATCCAGTCCCAGCGTTCCATTTCCAACTTGCACTGTTAATTTATGTTGAGGCGAAGCAGCTCCGACACCGACATTTCCGGAATTGGGGAAAATATTGTCATCGCCTATTAGAGAAAGCGCATAAGGAGAAGAGGTCAGCCTTGCTCTCGGAATAAGTTCACTCCCCCCTTCTATGGAAACACCCAAAAAATAAGGTTGGTCAAAAGCGGCATCTAGTGTCGTTATGCTCCCTAAAACAACACTATAAATTCCACCTTCTACATCTACTTCGGGAATAGTCTCTTCCCAAAGGGCTGTTCCTGTGGATTCTTCCAGATATAATTTGAACGTAAGTTCGTATTGTCCGTTTTCAACAGCGGTTCCATTCGAGTTTCGAAGAACCCCTTGAATGCTGAGGTTGGCCGATTGGGCATGGACATTGGCGAAAAAGCCTATGAAAGCTAGGAGTAGTGCGAATAAATTTTTCATTTTTGTTAGTTCACTAGTTAAAGAAATTAGTGCTTGTTTACATTTCAACAGGCACATAAGTACGGCTAGTGAGAATCAATTAATATTCCGTCTGTGCTACAATTTGGTTGACAAAAACTGGAATAATTTGCGGTGGGAAGAGTGGGCTATACTGAGGTTGCAGGGACTATACATTTGTTACATGGGAGTAGTATCTGGGGCTTTTTTCCTCACGCAGAGGGCGCAGAGAGCACAGAGCTAAGGTATGGTTTTTTACTATCGTGTTTTAAGCTCACATAATTTTTCCTGCGCTAGCTCAGCGGCCTCTGCGCTCTCTGCGTGAGGAATCCGCATTATCGTACATATTAGTCAATCTTCTACGGAGCTACACCAAAGTCGTCTCCAAAAACTGGCTTACCGTCATGCCATATTCCGATTTGAAGCACTTGAAAAAGTAATTCGGATTATTGAAGCCAACCATGTAAGAAACTTCAGTAGCATTACCAGCATATTCGCTGAGCAATCTCTTTGCTTTTTCGAGGCGGTAGGTTCGGATGAATTGTGTTGGCGTATTTCCAGTTATGGATTTAAGTTTCCGGAAAAGGTGGGTTCGACTCATTAATAATTCTTCACTAAGTTCGATGACGCCAAAATTTCGATTGATTAGATTTGATTCTATGACGTCTTGGCATTTTATAACGAAGGCTTCTTCCGGGGTTGGAATTCTTTTCTTTGATGGTTTTAGTAAAGCAGAAGATCGCAGTTCCTTTTGCATCAATATTCTTTGCTGTAATAGATTTTCCAATCGCAATACCAATTCTCGTTGATCGTAAGGTTTGGTCATATACGCATTTGCACCAACAGTAAGTCCTTCCATTTTTGATTGCTTAGCTGCCTTTGCCGTCAGCATAATGATCGGGATATGGTTGGTACGTTCATCCGCTTTTAATTCCGTGCAAACTTCATAACCATTTTTCCCAGGCATCATAACATCACAAATAATGGCGTCCGGTAATTCTTGAAAAGCCAGTTCCAATCCGCTGATTCCATCTTTAGCCATTCGCAAATCGTATTGTCCAGAGAATGTTTTTTGATGATGATATAACAAGTCTTCATTATCTTCAATGATCAATAATATGGGCAGTTCCTCTCTTGGTTGTTCTTCCTCCATGCGCTTTTCCTGAACAACTATCTCAGCAATGGAATTGATAAGGTTAATTTCAACCTCTTTCACTTGTTCCTCTTCTAATTCTCCAGCTTTCGCAATTTCTAAAGGAAGAAATATGCTAAAACTAGACCCCACTCCCAGATCACTTTCTACAGTAATCGTCCCCTTGTGTACTTCCACCAACTCTTTCACCAAAGCTAGTCCTAGGCCTGTGCCTTCATAGGTGAAATCATTTGCCTTATTCACTTGATAAAACCGATCAAATATCTGGGTTATTTC
>CAZDTI010000131.1:0-14353 GCA_964508085.1 uncultured Saprospiraceae bacterium
GTTCATTCCTTTGTTGAAGAAATCACAACCCACGCGGTCGGCCCATATTCCAAGTTGGTCTACAGCCGCAGCACGGAAGGTATCTCCTGCACCAAGAACAACTTTGAGGCCTTGCTTTTGGAATTGGTGGGCGAGTTTACCAATAGTTGTTGTCTTTCCTACTCCGTTAACTCCGACCACCAACATAACGTAAGGTTTTTTGTCTACTGGAGGGCTGAAGTCATCTTGCTCAACGGTGTTGTTTTCGGTAAGGAGCTGAACGATTTCGTCACGAAGTATTTCGTTAAGTTCAGAGGTGTTGATGTATTTGTCCCGAGCCACTCGAGCTTCAATACGATCAATGATTTTAACAGTGGTGTCTAATCCGACATCGGAAGAAATGAGAACGCCTTCCAGCTCATCGAGTACCTCTACATCTACTGTAGATTTACCAGCGATGGCTTTGGTTATTTTGGAAAAGAATCCTGTCTTAGTTTTTTCTAAACCTTTATCTAGTTCCTTTTCTATTTTTTCTACTTCTTCTTGTGGTTTCTTTTTTCCAAAAAACTTCTTAAAAAAACTCATACGGTATGCTGTTGATAATATTAAATGATGTTAGTGACAAAACCTACTAATATTTTAGACGATTAGTATCGACCGAAAGTAATCCTTTTTTAGAAATTTTTGTATAGGATTGGTCGTGTTTTTATGGCCTTTAGTCTCTTTCTCCAATAGCAAAAGGCTTTTCTCGATTAAAAGAAAAGCCTTTTGGTTAGATCACAAGAGATTGTGCTTATTTCTTAGCGAAAAATGCCTTTACCTCGTCTTTGTGGATCATTAATTCTTTATAAGTGTATTTTCCAGTAGCAGGGTCTTTCATACTCTTTACTACTTTTACGAAATCACGACCAGAACCTGCGTTTGCGGCTCTTTGTCCTACTCTGGAGTTCTTTGATACTTTCTTTGCCATGATATTTTTATTTTAGCCAATCAGTTCGAAAACTGAACGGTAATTAAACAATCAAATGAAATATGTGCTCTCAACGAGCAATATACGACCGAAATTACTTAATTTCTTTGTGAACAGTCATTTTCTTCATAATTGGGTTGTATTTCTTCAACTCCAATCTGTCCGGTGTGTTTTTTCTGTTCTTTTGTGTAATATAACGAGAAGTACCAGGAAGGCCAGATTTCTTATGTTCTGTGCATTCAAGGATGATCTGTAGTCTATTACCTTTGCTTTTCTTAGCCATTATAGGAATATTTTAATGTTTTTTCAGATTCACGCTAAAACTTAGGTGATTATTTCTTTTGTAACTTGTTTACATTCAAACCAGTAACGTTTCCTTTCTTTTCCATCTTTTGAATGTATGCCCAAACGCCTAATTTATTGATAGAGCGTAGTGCAGAAGAAGATACTTTAAGTGTTACCCATTTCCCTAGTTCAGGAATGAAGAAACGCTTCGTATTCAAGTTAGGTAAAAAACGACGACGTGTTTTTCTGTTAGAGTGAGATACATTGTTCCCAGAGATAGGGCGCTTTCCAGTTAATTGACAAACTTTCGACATGATCGGTATGTTTTATATCATTCTATATAATAGGCTTTCTTTTAGCATAAAAATACTTAGAAATACCTGGTGACCTCGAAAGGGTTCGAACCTTTAACCTCCGCATCCGTAGTGCGGTGCTCTATCCAGTTGAGCTACGAAGCCAATAATTTGTGATCTTATATAAGGTAAAAGGCTGCTTTTCAGCCCTTTCTATCCTATTTTCACTTTCGGTGTGCAAAGATACAGCAAAAAATGGCTATTGCAAAGGGTTTTTGTAAAAAATGTTTCTTACTTCTACTTATAATAAACGACAAAAGGCTTAGCTACAATATTCTCTACATTTTCAATAGACAAAAAGTAAACACCTGTAGCAAAACGGCTGAGGTCAATATTAAATTTTTTGCTGTCGAAGAGTTCGAGGTCATCTACTCCGTCTACCACAAGTCGTCCTATGGCATCGTAAATTCTTACCGTGTAAGGGCCATTTTCGGGTGTTTGGTACTCTATCGATATTTGCTGCCGCTCGATGTTGGTTTTTACAGTTAGTATTTCCAAAGGCCCGGTGGAACTTCCGCAATAATTCTGAATCAAATCAAGGCTGCCTTTTAAGTCTAGTATGCCTTCCGTAACTGTGATGTCTTGAAGGGCATTTAAAGGCGCAGTACCATTTAGTACAAAACCTTTCATGGCCTTAGCAGCAGTAGCTGGGTTTGCTTTTACTTCTGTCAGGAAAGACTCGCAAAGGGCACTATACAAAAGACCAATGCCGCCAGTAACATGAGGGGTAGCAGCAGAAGTTCCTCTGATTATACTATACTCATCAAAGGGTTTAGTAGATAAACAGGAGGTACCAGGAGCACCTAAATCAATATTGAGAGGACTAAAGCCACCTCGTTGTTGATTCGTTTGGGTTATGTTGGTTACCGTTATTAAGTAGTCGCTGGAGCAAGAAGTTGGCATATCTCCCATAATATCGATATCATCATTATCGTTGGTAGTCGCACCAACACTCAAAATACCGGCTTCCCCCATCGTATCATAAATTTCACACCAGTCTTCGAATATAGGCCTACTAGAGGGAAAACCTTTTTCACCAAAACTAGCATTGGTGGCAACTATAAAAGCACCTTTCTCCCCATTGGTCTCATTATATAGTTTACGCATCGTTAAGATATACTGATAGCTAGCCACAATATCACTGTATACCAATTTACTACTTACCACCATTAATTTTACATTCCAATTGACACCAGAGATACCCAAATTATTATTTCCACTAGCGGCCATAATACCAGAGACCTGAGTGCCATGAGCGGTATCTTGCAAAAAGTTGATATCCACAAAGTCACCTCCTACCAATACATTGTAACCGAGATAATCGTCTACATAGTCATTTTCGTCATCGTCCTCACCATTATTTGGGATTTCGTTATGGTTTCTCCAAATGTTGCCGGCAAGGTCTTCATGTGCTAAATCGGTATATTCCAGGTTGGCAATCACAATTGTATCACCAAAAGCAGTGACTCCTCCTGTAGTAAATGGCCAAACTTCTGGCGCGTTGATGACATCCATATCCCACTGTTCTCCATATCGTGCATCATTTGGTTTCAGGTCTCTTGTTTTTAATTGAAAATTGTAACCGGCCGACCATACATCTTTGTGCTGATAAAGCGCATCCAATATTTGTTCCGCAGCTTCTTCCCGGACGACCATTTTGTACATGTTCCAGCTTGGACCAATGCTAATGAAGTCGATGATGTCTTTGCTAGAGGATCGATTCGAGTTAAAAGACTTTTGGAAATCAGTTCCAACAATTTCAGGTGCTAACCTGACGATAAGTTCATTCCTGATTTGTTGTGAAAACAGATTGGAGAGGCAGAGAAGAAGAAGTATTGTTAGGGGGTAAGATTTCATAGCGAGCTTGAGTTTGAGTTTTAGTGCTAAATCAACAACTGTAAATCGGAACGTTATTATTTACGGAATCCTTAGACCACGGTCTAATATCTAATTAAAACTAAAAGGATTACAAGAGGAGTGTTTTAGCTAAGTCGTAAAGTGTATCGTGGTCTAAAACAATCCGAACCAATCAGGTAGGATAATTCTTGCGTCATTTCGGGAATGTTCAATAAATGGTGTCCAAATTGAAACCGTAAAACATAACAGCTTAATATTGAGGACTTTGCGTACTTAGCGAACTTTGCGTTCACCAAAAAATGAAGACTCCCGTCATTTCTCCTTATAATAAACCACAAAAGGCTTAGCCACAATATTCTCTACATTCTCAATGGATAAAAAGTAAACACCAGTCGCGAATCGACTTAAGTCAATATCAAACTTTTTGCTATCGAATATTTCCAAATCGTCTACTCCGTCTAAAACTAAACGTCCCAAGGCATCATACACCCTTACAGTGTATGGTCCGTTCTCTGGGGTTTGATACTCTACCGATATTTCCTGACGCTCTATATTGGTTTTTACAGTCAGAATTTCTAGAGGACCAGTAAGACTTCCGCAATAGTTTTGCATTAAATCAAAGCTTTTCTTAAGGTTAAGGATACCTCCAGTTACTGTAATATCTTCAAGAGCGGGTAATGGGGAGGTACCTTCCAGAATAAAATTTTTCATGGTTAAAGCGGCGGCAGCCGGATCATCTTTCACTTCATTAGCAAAAACTTCACAGGGTGCACTATACAAAAGGCCAATGCCTCCCGTAACATGTGGCGCAGAAGAGGAAGTTCCTGAAATGTCGTCATAGCCATCAAATGGGGTGGTAGACAATGCCGTTGACCCTGGTGCTCCCAGATCAAGATTTACCTTGCTATAGCCTCCTCTTTGAAGATTGGCCTGTGTCACATTGGTCACAGCCACGAGATATTCACTTTGGCAAGAGGTCGGCATATCGCCCATTATGTCAATATCTTCATTGTCATTGGTGGTGGCACCTACACTTAGAATACCTGCTTCTCCTAAAGAGTCATATATTTCACACCAATCCAAATATATCTGTTGATCTCCTGGGAAACCTGTTATTCCGAAACTCGCATTGGTACAAACAATAAAGGCCCCTCTAGCTCCATTGGTTTCATTATATAAGGTACGCATATCAAAAATATATTGATAACTACCTACGATGTCACTAAAAACCAATTCACTACTCACCACCATCAACTTTACATTCCAGCTTACCCCGGATATCCCAATAGTATTGTCGCCACTAGCGGCCATAATTCCAGAAACTTGTGTGCCGTGTGCGGTACCTTCCAAGAAATTGAGATTTACCTTATCACCACCTTCTAAAACATTATAGCCTCTATAATCATCAATATATCCATTGCTGTCGTCGTCTATAAAGTTGTTCGGAATTTCATTATGGTTAATCCAAGCATTATCTACTAAATCTTCATGATCCAAATCCGTGTATTCTAAGTTAGCAATCACAATAGTATCTCCTAAAGCTGTAACTCCACCCGTTGTGAATTCCCATACCTCAGGCGCATTAATGACCTCCATATCCCACTGATCTCCATATTGAGCGTCATTAGGGGTATTGTCTCTTATGCTGAGTTGGAAATTATAGCCAGTAGATATTACGTCATCATTCCTATTTAAAGCCGCAAGAACTTGATCGGCAGCAGACTCTTTAACCACCATTTTATACAAATTCCAGCTGGGACCAATACTCGTGAATTCAAGAATGCTTCCGCTCACACTTCGGTCATAGCTTAACTTTTGTTCAAAATCAACAGCATCGACTTCTGGCGCTAAGCGAACAATCAGTTCATCCTTGATTTGTTGAGCAAAAAGATTGGAAAGAAAGAAAAGGCAGAGAATTGTTAAAATGTTGGTCTTCATAGGAAGTTTTTATTTTTTGTAAGCAGTTCTTGTTTTGTTTCACAGTTAACAAACGCTAGTTCCCAATTTTCAAGCACGTTTTAGCGAGAATTTAACAGTCACATTTCATTAATAGCTAAAAGTTTACCAGTTCGGTTTTCTAAAGGCTACGCTAGTGGGAAATTAATAGGTCTGGTTAACCATTAATAGTTGATCGCAATTTAGCGAAATAGCTAGCCGAATGCAATAAACGATTGCCATACCAGGAAAAAAGCTCCCCATCGACCAGCAGAATCGTCGCCTCCGGACATATTTTTTGTAATTCAGCTATATGTTTTTGCTGAAAAGGGTAGGGTTCGGAGGATAGCAAAATGACTTCGGGCTTTGCTTCCTTCAATTCTTTGTGGCTCTTTTGCGGATAGCGGCTATCCTCTTGGAAAACGTTAGAAAAGCCAGCTTTCCCTAGCAAGTCATCAATAAAAGTCCCAGAAGCTGCTACCATGTATGGCTTTCGCCAAATGAGATAGGCCGCTTTTATTGGGTTTTGCTTAGCCATTAGAATGGAAAAACGTTGCTCTATTTCGACACATAAAGAGGTACTCCTAGTCACCCTATCAGTAAGCTGACCAACAGATTGAATCATCTCCAAAGCCTCTTCTAAAGTACTAATATCACTCATCCAAACCGGAAAATCAGCCATCAATGCTTCTATTTGCTCTTTTTGATTTTCTTCCTTATTTCCAATAATTAGATCTGGTTGCAGCGCAATTATTTTATCAAGGTGTAATTTTTTAGTGCCTCCAATGATCGTCGCATAGCTCTTAGCCTCTGGAGGATGTATGCAGAACTTGGTCAGTCCAACCAAATCTTCTTCCAGACCGAGATAACAAAGTAACTCAGTTTGGGAAGGGACGAGGGAGACGATCCGCTTTGGAGGCCAGGAGATTTTTACTTCGCGTTGGAGTTGGTCTGTGAATGTCATGGTGGAGATATTTCAAAGGCAACCTCAACTTCAAACCTGTTCGCACACCTTGGCGGAGTGCTCAGTTCGCAGTATTCAATTTACGAACTAAATCCGTTAAAAAGAAGATTGAAATTTGCATTTGTTTTTAGGTTAGAAGGCAAATTGAAGTTGAGGTTGAAGTTGCTCTTGAGGTTGAAAAAGGTTGAGGTTAAATTACTTAAAATTTCTTCCCTTTATACTTCTTCTCCCCAGCCTTCATCTCCAGATTTAAATGATTTTCCTTTGGTGGAACTGGACAATTGTATCCTCCGCTAAAAGCACACCAAGGATTGTAACATTTATTGAAATCAATAATCACCTTACCATCTACAATATCACTCACTTCCAAGTCGATATATCTTCCACCACCATAGGTTTTATGGTCGTTGGTTTTATCTTTGAACGGAAGGAAAAGATGATTGGCGTATGCTTCCATTCGCATTAGGCCCATATTTCTATATATGGACAACTCTTGTTTTTGTCCCGCTATTTCGAAATTAATAATTCCATATTTGATAAAAGTTTTTACTTTGCCGCTGTAGGTGGCCATGTCAAATGGTTTGGCACCTTCGGTTCTTCGAAATTGACATTCTATTTTGTAGCTCTTATTAGCTTTATAGAATCGCATCTTTTTTAGGGCTTTCTTTTTTTCATAAAAAGGAGAACGTTGGTCCTTTAGAAAATCAGCCTTATAGTTCTTTCGATGTTCTTTTATTTCCTTTTTATAACTAAGATTGCTTTGTGCAAAAAGTGTATTCATACAAGCGAAAAGGAAAAGTAGGAGTAATGTGTTTTTCATAAATATTTTTTTGAATCCCATATCATGGATCAGGCTGTTTTTTTGAATTCCAGGTAGAGCATGGGGATAGTCATTTCAAAAATACCATTAGTTTGAATTTCTTGTTCAATTAGTTCTTTGACTAAATTGAAAAAAGCTTCCTTTTGAACCTCTGGAATCATCTGTTCCCAGCTCTCGCGAAATCCTATTCTGATTAGGCCATGATTTAACAATGCTTCTGCATCTGTGAATTTTATATTGGTAGCGTCCGTTATACTGTTGATTAATTGGAAGCCATTTTTTGAGAAGGTTTTGCAAATCAACTCTTTTGTCTGTCTGTTCTCCACATAAGTCTGTAAAGATTTTTGTTGCACTGGCATATTTAAAGAATCGAATGCCCGGTCAAAAAGATCAAAAAGTTGTTTAAATGTTCCAATCGGATTTGTCGTAATGCAAAGAGAACCATTTGGTTTTAGAATGCGATGGACTTCTTTGTAAACGGTTTCTTTGTCTTCGAAATTATTGATTCCTAGATTAGAAGTGACGAGGTCTATTTTCTGATTCTCCATACTAATCTTAACTGCACTTTCTTCAAGAATGGTAACGTTAGTAAGCTTGAAAAATTCTATTTTATCTTTGACCAAAGCAATCGCTTCTGGCCAGATATCAACACCATAAACCTTAGAATGTTCCCCAAATCGTTGACTCAATTCTATTAAAGGAAAGCCGGTTCCAAATCCAATATCCAAAACGGTCATCCCCTTCTTCATCGGAATGTTTTCTAACAATAAACGCCCGAAAGGAGCAGACCATAAGGTAACTTCATTGAAATGTTGAACAACCGTTTTGTCTCTCCAGTTCAGTAATGGTTTCACAATTAATTTATCTTTAAAAAGATGCCTTATTCACCAAAGCTAGCTTCCTGCCTCGGAGCGCTAAGCGTGTTATATTCCCAATGCCATAATTTTGTAAGTCGGCAATTTCGATCCAATCAATTGATAAAGTCGGATTCCAGTGATAAATTTTACTATCCTTTGCCATGAGTATAGAGCCATCAGGCATTAAAACGAAATCCTCAGAACCAGGGACCGTTTCTACTATCGAACGGGTTTTTTTGGTCACAGGATTTATAGACCTAATGAACCAGGCATCCGGACTCAGTTTGCGTACGTAATGGATTTCATCTCCGCTATTTCGTTGAAGACAGCGGCCTATATTAGCACCAATATTTTGAGTGGTACCATCTTTATTATTTGCAATGATCAAGCGATGGGGATCACCGACAATGAATAATGCTGCTTCATAATTATTGACCCAAGCGTGATAGCCAATTTCGTTTTGTCCTTCGAAAATTGCTTTTCCATTGTCTTTTCTGCTCATAGGAAAACGCCATAGTCGTTGTGATTCATTTGCATCATTTTCTACCCGTATGCAAGTAAACTGAGGCTTCGACTTAATGTTGTTAAACATATCATATTGATAAGTCGGAGAATATTCTGACTCTGAAGTTGCAGTGACCTGCGTTTTTACACCTGTTTTAAAATTTAAAGAATAGATGTCTGTCTGTGTGGTATCCTCCGCTAATTGCACCGTTAGATATAATTCCTCATCATTCATAAAGTAAGGTTGATTGTTGTACCCTTCGTTGTTAAATGCAGTTAGGTATTTCGGATTTTCCAATTTAAAAGAAGCCTCGTTATCGGTGCTAATATCAAACAAGTAAACATTAGTCGTTGGTAACTTTTGTGCAAAAAGCGATGAAGTTATCAAAAAAGTGAGTAAGCAAAGTTGAAGTAATTGTTTCATTTAAAAGCGGTGTTGATTGGTTAAAATAGACAGGAAGCTTAAGTAAGCGTCCTTGAAAATCGGAATAAGGCTGCTGTTGTATTTGGGGAGTGGATGTTTTTAAAACCAGTACGTAGACGTACAGATAAATAAGTCGGTACGATATTACGAAAAAATACGCTTTTTAAGAGGTGAAGCCTTAATAAATGTTGAATTTCTACAATAAGATGAGCTAGCATAGTGGCCTTTTCGGGCTCAGTTTGATGAAAAATGCAGCTTGAAGGCTATAAAGTTTCAGCTTTCTATGGCAATGTTATAACCCCTTCCAATTCATTATAAGGTACTGTGAAATCTGTCAGGCCAAAGGCATAAGGCGCCACCTCGTATGGGTTGTAAATGAAATACAAGCCTTTATCTGTGATGGCGTAATTAGCAGGTAAGTAAAAAGGTTTATCCCAAAAGTATAAGCTCATGTCCGCATCAGCACCCTTTTCCTTTATGGCTTTCTCAAAGGCCTTTTCCACCACTTTTTTAAATGCCAAACTATCACTTACGATGTCTTCCATTTCTATGATTGCTCCAGTATTAAGATTGTAATTGGTATGCAACGAAAAATAATTAGGATGAGCTCCACCGGTGTAAGTAGAATAAGGCAATTCCGTTACTGCATAGTTTTTATAAATATTTCCTTTACCATCTAGCTCAAAAGTCATGGCTACCTTGTACTCCAAATCCTCATTAAGGTATTCCTGGTAAGCTTCCACCCATTGTTGCGCAGCATGGTCAATAGCAAGTGGCCCGGGCTTTATTTCCTCTTCCAATTCCATTGTAGAAATCACTTCCTCCAAAATAGCATCATTGATTTTTTGCTGGATATCTGCTTTTACACCGCTTAGAATCGGATAGGTTGTTGTCACGGTCAGGCAATCACTGTCTTCACCACATTCTCCGATTTTTTTCTCTACTGTTTTTTGTTGAAAGCTGGGGGTATCCGTAACTGCTTTTGGTTCAGAAGCAGAAGCTGTAGTGGTTTTTGGACTGTCTTTACAGCTGAGGATGAAGAGTAGACCGAGTATCAGGAAGTAATGAAGTGAGTTTGATGTGATTGACATTAATATAGGTGATTTTGATTTAGCTGGTAACTAAAGTGAGGTAAATAATTCTAGGCGAAGTTATTGAATTTGTAGGACTTTGCTTGATTCATTCCGTTTGTTCAGGAATGACAGCGTTATATTAAATGTCAATGTGTATCAATTGATAATTAGTGAATTTCCTTAAAGGTTCATT
This sequence comes from uncultured Saprospiraceae bacterium, assembly GCA_964508085.1. Classification (GTDB taxonomy): domain Bacteria; phylum Bacteroidota; class Bacteroidia; order Chitinophagales; family Saprospiraceae; genus CALGLS01. The sequence continues at coordinate 10,215 of CAZDTI010000131.1, forward strand.
AGCAGGAGATAATAAAACAGGATAAGCTCGATTCCCTACTTCATCTCCACAAAAACAGGTGCCCCCGTCAATAACATCGTAGGTCCCTTGACCCTTTTAATAACTCCCGTTTCCGAAAAATCCCAATCCTTAAGCAACAGCAAATCCGTTTTGAATAGATCAGGAAAGCGATAGCTCGCACTAGCAATTTCACTTCGGTCTTTATTGGTTTCCGCCCACAATGCGTAGGTAAAAGTACCGTCCTTTTGCCGAAAGGCTCCTCCTTTTACCCCTTTAGGCAATTGTAACTCTTTTGTTTTTTGACTGTCGTACTTCGCTGTTTTTAGCAAAGTCGCAATAGTCTTAAAACCTATGCCAGAGCGATTTACTTTTTCCAAACCTGGTGGAGTGGTGTTTAAATTTTGATAAAGCCCCATCAGTTGAAATTCACTAGTGGCAGTTCCTGGATCATTGGTTTCACCAAGGTCAAAAACAAGATATTGACGGATGCCAATCTGCTGAGCAGCAATCAGCGATTTTATCAAGAAATTAGTCTGCGCTTCCTCCGAACCAATGAACACATCGACTTCTTTTCTGGGAATATTGCACTCCGTCAAAATAAACGCTTTTTGTGGATATCGTTGACCGTAACCATATTTTTCTAGAACAGATTTGAATTCTCCATGCAAACGAACAACGCCTTCCACTGCTTTGTCTGAGTGCCGTTCATATATAAAATCAAAAATATCATTACTCCAATGCCGCAATGAACCATCTATATGCGGATAGGAATGAAAGCTCATACAATCGAAATACGCACCACCTTTCAGTGGGAAATCTTTCGATGTATTTCCATTGTTAGGATTGTCCGTATTTCTACAAACGGCATCCAAGAAGCTAGGATAGCCCAATCCGCCAATGGCGACATAATCATCCGGTGAAATGGACTTGATTACCTCGTAACTGACTCGCAGCATTCTGATGTAATGATAAATTGGCGCCTTCAAAGCATTCTGACAAGGTGGCGGATCATTGTCCCACCAATTACCCGGTTTCCCAGGTGGAAGCCAGGCGTGATTGGTCCAATCGAAGTCTGGTTCGTTCCAGATTTCCCAGTATTTTACATTGTCTCCATATTTAGTAACGATGTTGTAAAGATAGACGGCCAGGTAATTATTGTCATTGACGGGTGTCCCGTTTTCTCCATTGTCCCAAATGGGCTCGTAAAGGTTGGCGAAGCTTTCGTTGGGATGCTCTGCACAATAAGTCGTGGTGTCTTTATGAGCCTTAGAAGGATAGCCCACAAAGACCGTATTGTCTCTTGTACCAATATCAAAATAATGTTGGAATTCTTTTAATCGGATATTGTAGCCATATTGTTGGACAAAATGATCTGGTAGCGCAGGCCGGATAGCCGTAACACCCAAGCCTGGAATGTTTTCGGCAGGATTACCTGCGGCGATGTCGGCCAGTTGGTGATCCTTCCAAGGCGGATAATAGCCAAGGTTGGTTCCGTAGCCGAATGGATGATCATACTCGGGAATCTTGTCGTTGGCAGTGAAGTTGACTTGAGCTGTTGAGGAGCAGTTGGTAAACAGCAAACCAATTAGAAAACAGAACAATGTTTTTATGATGTACATGTTGGGATTTAAAAAGTAATTATCCGATTTAGTTATTCTGAGTTACAAGATAAGGAATGCTTTTGGGATAAGGGAAGATATTTTCAATTGAAAATGAAGTAGAATGGAATAAAGAATTATCGAAGGTTGCGCTATCGTTGCACCTCTTCTATAAGCTTAGGCAAGCTGTTAAGGTTAAAAACGTTAAACGAAGCATAATCCTTACAATAAAACACCCTTAAATTTTCCCGTTTTACAGCCAGAAAGCCTACTTTTATCCCCATAATTTATTACTCAATGTCAAATACCATTTATATGAATAAGATATTCAAACAAGCCCTTCTATGCCTTTCTATAAGCTTTTTTAGCTCAGCGCTTTTTGCTGGAGAGGGGATGTGGCTTCCATTATTGCTTAAAGCCCTTAACGAAACAGAAATGCAGAGTATGGGGATGAAAATGACTGCTGAAGACATTTACAGCGTCAATAAAGGTTCTTTAAAAGATGCCATCGTTCATTTCAATGGCGGTTGTACTTCAGAGATTATTTCCTCTCAAGGTTTGTTGTTAACTAACCACCACTGCGGCTATAGTCAAATACAGAGTCATTCAACAATGGAGCAAAATTATTTGCGAGATGGTTTTTGGGCTAAGGAATTAGGGGATGAAATCCCTAACAAGAATCTTACGGCTACGCTTATTTCAAGAATAGAAGATGTAACGGACAAAGTTTTAGAAAATGTAACGGATGATCTTGATCCTACGGTACGGCAGTCAATCATTGACATTAACTTGAAATTGGTGCGGGATGGAGCTAAGAAAGAAGCACATGAGGAAGCTATGATTCGTCCGTTCTTTAATGGCAATCAATATTTCATGTTTATAACTGTGACCTATACTGATGTACGTTTGGTGGGTACACCTCCTGAATCAGTTGGTAAATTCGGATCGGATACGGATAACTGGGTTTGGCCAAGACATACAGGTGATTTTTCCTTGTTTAGAATTTATGCAGGGCCGGATAACTTGCCTGCTGATTATGCTGAAAGTAACAAACCGTACACGCCTAAGCACTTTTTGCCTATTTCACTGGATGGGGTAGAGGAAGGAGACTTTACAATGGTTTTCGGTTTTCCTGGACGTACCAGTGAATATTTGCCCTCTTATGCTATTGAGCAAATGGTAGATGTATTGAACCCTGCAAAAATCGCAGTACGAGATGAGGCCTTGAAAATTGTTGGAGCAGAGATGCGCGCAGATGAAGGTGTTCGTTTGCAGTATGCTTCTAAATTTGCTCGAATAGCCAACTATTGGAAAAAGTGGATTGGAGAAAGCCAGGGTTTGAAAAGAACTGATGGAATCGGACGTAAACAACGCTTCGAAAGTGAAATGATGGCTGCTGCTAAAAAGGATAAAAAATTTGATAAATACTTAACATACCTCGACGAGTTTAAAGGCTTATATCAAGAAATCGAACCTTATGCCTTAACTCGTGATTATCACAATGAAGTAATGGGGCGAAACATAGAATTGATGAGGGTAGCTGGCTACGGAGCTCGTTTGATCGATTTATATAATGAAAAAGGAGCAGAGGGCTTCAATAGTTTTAAAGCTAGACTGATTCCATTCCTTAGTGGGTTTTACAAAGATTACCAGCCTCGAATTGATCAAAAGGTGTTTGCCGCGCTTTCTAAAATGTATGTAGAAAATGTACCGATTAAAGAAATGGCGGAGATCGTAACGAACGCTCAGGGTAAAATGGGTACTGAGAGTTATGAGAAGATGGCCGCTCAACTTTACGGAAGTTCCATTATGAAAGATGGAGAGGCTGTAATGGATTTGTTAGAAGCTGATCCTGCTATGGCGGTGGAAAAGTTGAGTAGTGATCCCTTGGTGAAATTAGCTAGTGAACTGAGGGCAGGTTATGGTCAATATGTTTCACCAAAATTAAATGGTCTTCAAGACAAACTCAATGAACTTCAACGTAAGTATATGAAAGCACAAATGGAAGTATTGCCGAACAAGCGCTACTACCCTGATGCTAACGGAACACTACGGGTAACCTACGGAAAAGTGGATGGTTATGAGCCTAGAGATGCGGTTCGGTATAAGCCAGTTACTCACCTGTCCGGAGTAGTGGCGAAGTATGTTCCTGACGATTATGAATTTGATATGCCTAAGAAGCTATTGGAACTATATGAGACAAAAGACTACGGCCAATACGCTGATAAAAACGGCAAAATGCCTGTTTGCTTCATCGGAACGAATCATACTACTGGTGGAAATTCTGGAAGCCCGGTCATTGACGCTCATGGAAATCTAATTGGTCTCAACTTCGACCGTGCTTGGGAAGGAACCATGAGTGATTTTAATTACGATGCTTCTATTTGCCGGAATATCATGGTGGATGCCAGATACTTGCTTTTTATTGTTGATAAATACGCTGGCGCTACTCGATTGATAAACGAAATGAAATTGGTGCATCCTAAGAAGAAATAAAAGTGTGAGTGTTAAATCTAGGAACTGAGTGAATTTTTATGGAGT
>CAZDTI010000131.1:14453-19440 GCA_964508085.1 uncultured Saprospiraceae bacterium
GGCTAAAAATAACATTTGAGAACATACATATTATTTCGGCATAAACTCTAATATGCTAAAACTAAAATAAATGAGTACAACGATAGATTTTGGAATTGACCTTGGAACGACTAACTCTGCTATAGCGCGTTATGAAAAGGGGGAGGTCGTTGTTTTTAAAAATCCAGTTAATTTGAAGGAGACTTTGTCCTCTGTAGTGGCCTTTAAAAATGAGCGAACTATTGTAGGGGATAAAGCAAGAGAACTTTTGCAGAAATCCAATAACAATGTGTTTGGATTGTTTAAACGGAAGATGGGTACGGCGGAGACTTATGTCGTTGAAGCATCGAGCAGCATGGTAACGCCCATAGATTTGTCTGCGATGGTGCTTAAAGAATTGAAAAATTTTATTCATGATGGAGCGGTGGCTGAATCTGTGGTGATTACAATTCCTTCTGCCTTTGATACCGTACAATCAAATGCAACAAAAAAGGCCGGCTACCAGGCTGGCTTCTCTGAGGTCGTATTGTTGCAAGAACCGATTGCAGCATCCTTAGCTTATGCTAATAAAGCGGATTTGGATATCAGTGAAGGGAAGTGGTTGGTCTACGATTTGGGAGGGGGAACTTTTGATGTAGCCCTGACTGCTATTGATGATGGAGAATTGAAAATTGTGGACCACGAAGGAGACAACTATCTGGGCGGAACGGATTTCGATAATGCTATTATTGATGGTTTTATTATTCCAAACTTAGAAAAGAAAGGAACTTTCGCTAACCTGGAAACTGAGCTAAAAAAAGCAAGTGGAAAATACAATCGACTGTATTATAAATTGTTGTTTTTGGCGGAGGAAGCTAAAAAAGTATTGACGAGTAGTACTATCGCAGAAATCGAATTTGAAACAAAAGATGACAACGGAGAAGAGATAGATGTATTTTTGGAATTGTCTAAAGACGAATTTGAAAGTCTTATCGAACCCTATGTTGAAAAAACGATAAAGTTAATAGATCTCATCATTTCCAGAAACGAATTGAGTAAAGAAGACCTCAAGTGTATTTTACTGATCGGTGGTTCTACCTATATTCCATTGGTTCGTAATAAACTAAATGCAAAGTATGGTGTGGACATTAATACTTCTCTTGACCCAACAACAGCGGTAGTGATTGGTGCTGCTTTTTATGCTGGACTTAAACGAAAATCAACCAAATCAAACAATAGTACTACAAGTTTAAGCCCGGTAGCGGCAGGTCAATATAAATTTGCTTACGAAAAAGTTGCTAGAGAAGAAGAAGCTTTATTGTTGGTGGTAGCTGAAGAATCTGTGGAAGGAATGACTTACCGAATTACTCGTGCTGATGGAGGTTACGATTCTGGAGTAATGGATATGCAAAAGAAGTTGACCATAAGCCTGCCACTCGTTACGGATACGCATAATGGATTCGTATTTAAAGTCTTAGATGCGAATGGAACAACGATTCATCAAGAAGAGATTGGCATCATGCAAGGTAAATTTTCCATAGACGGACAACCCTTGCCGAGCAACATTTGCCTGGAGGTAGATGCGGTAGAAAACGAAACCACTTTCTTGGAACCAATTTTCAAAAAGAATGATATTCTGCCTTTGAAGAAGACGATTACCAAACAGGTGTCAAAGACCATTCAGAAAGGCTCGGCGGAGGAAATTGTCATCAAAGTTTTTGAAGGGGACATAGACTCGATCCCTGCTGCAAACAAACTCATCGGAATGATCAGCGTAAACGGTCAAACCTTGGAACGCGATCTCATCAAAGGTTCAGATGTGGAGTTGACTTTAGAAATTACCGAATCACGTGACCTTAAGGTTGGGGCTTATTTTACCTTGACAGATCAGGAAGTAGAAAATACTTTTAGTCCTTCTGCCAACAGTATTACTAAAAATGTATTGTTGGCTGAGCTGAAATCTTTCGAACAAAACCTGAGTGGTAAATTAAAGGGGCTGGAGCGAAGCGGAAAATTTGAACAGGCTGCCATGATCGTAAAAGTAGATAAGGAAATTCAAGAACTCAAAGCAGCGGCCAATGAAGTTAGTGATGATACCGTCTCTGATGATTTTTACATTTTGGATGTAAAAAAACGAGAAATTGGAAAACGGATTCAAGATGTTTTCAGCACGAGCTTATTGACTAAAGTCATTGAAGAATATTATGAGGCCAAACGAAATACCGGCTATTTTGTGGAAGATCAACAAGCGGAACCATCAGACAAAACGGAATACGAGGATCTGATTGCTCAGGAAATTAAATTTCTACAAGATGGAAATGTCACGACCATAAAAATGAAGATCAATCATTTGAACAGCATCTCCCGAAGAGTCAACCGCCGAACGCCTACTACTTCCGAGGACATTATGATGCACTACATCTTTTTGAAAAATCACAATTTCAGAGAACGTGGAAAAGCCGCTGAATTGATTGATCGGGGAGATCGTGCCATGGAAGCAAAAAACCTGATAGATCTGGTCAAGGTAATTGAGGATTTGACGCGGATGAAGAACCGGGAGGGGAATGATGGTTTGTTTAAGAATGAGGGGACGGGGTTGAAGTAATTCCTCGACTCGGTCGTGCCTCCCTCGCTCGGAATGACAAGGGACGTGTTTGTGTGTTTGCTTGGAATGACAAGGGACTCGGTTGTGCCTCCCTTGCTCGGAATGACAAGAGACGCTTTTTGCTTGCTCGGAATGACAACCTGGAAAGTAGAATGGTACGTTAGCTAAATTTTCAATTTTTAACCAGCTCGAATGACTCGGTCGGGCAGGTTTTCCATTTTCAATTATTATAGACTTTGAAGTACAAAAATCCAATTCGCATTCTCACTCCCACCCAAATCAAGCGATTGGATCCTACTACCCTGAAATCCATTAAAAAAGAAATACTCCTACATTTTCAATTGACAGAAGACCCGACGATAGAACGTAATGGGATAGCAGTAGATAAAAATGAAGTGTTACAAATATTCGAGGAGTTGCAACAGAATTTAACACTACATCTGCAAATTCATAAAAACAAAGATTTGGTTCATTTCCTGGAAACAGGATCTATGTCCTTCTTCCTCAATAGGGCCGCTCAGCAATTGGTATTGGACAATGCAGATCAGCAATATGAAATAAATGGATACATTGCTTTTAAGTTAAACCAGGTGACAGCCAAGCTTCTGGAAGATGTCAATGGTTCTACGCCAAAAAGACTTTCGGCCATATTCGATTATACCTCGAAGATGGCATCGGAGCAACAAGACAAATCTTATAACAAAGCCTACGTAACTTTGAAGGCGAAGGTTGATGATTTGCCGGTGGTGCATCCACATCCTTTTGCTGGAGGGTCGGTGCTTTTGCATAAGCATATTCCGGAATTGGTCGATCTGGATTTTTACAATTGTTTTCCTTACTTGCCAGGAGCTTTTAAAGACATTGGTTTTATGTATGCGGTGTGGTGTCACAACAATGTAGTGAATGGGGCCATTAGAAGACAAAATCTTTTTGGAAAATACCGACGAGGGGATTTGTTTACAATATTGGAAGCCTATGACATTGCAGAGAATGTGACAACTTCTGAAAACTTCAAACGAACGGGAAGAGACCTACGGGAATACCTGAGGGTGACCAAGCGGAGTACACGGACATATCGAAAGAATACAAAGGCTAAGACTAAAGTCGAAATCCTAAAGAAGCAATCGAAAAATCCTAACAATAAGCGCACGAATAGTAGTAATAATAATAGATCTAAAAATACAACAAAAAGAAAAGTGCGAACCAAGTCCAGTGATGGCCCTTGGGCAACGTTTCTAAGATGGGCTTTCTTTAGTGTTATTTTGATTCGTTTACTTTTTACCCTTGCTGAATGCAGTACTAAGAAAAAATCTTCGGTAAGAGAAAGAGAATGGGCTGATCAATCGATTGAAGTAGATGAGGGTTCGGAAAAGCTGCGAAGAAATCGCAATAGAAATAGTAATCGAAGACTTTTGGGAGAAATCTGGGTAGGGGATAATCCGAAAGGTTGGGCACCGGTTTTGACGCGTAGTAGTTTCCAAGATAGCTTAGTCGAATTGGACTATGAAGTGGCGGTGATGCCTACTACAATACAAAAGTTTGCCACTTTTATACCTGAGGAAGTTTATGATAAATACAAAGGAAGAGAAATGGATTTCGTATTGCAAGTCCGAGATATTGATTTCCCAGATCAGGTATTCCGGCATCGCTTTCGTTATGACTTAACTAAGAATGGTCGCTATAAAAAAGTAATTTATGATGGTCGAAAAAATAAGAATGGAGTTAAAGACCTCTTAGTTTTAGACCGAATGAGGAAATCAACTAAACCTATAGTGGGGACCATAACGCGATACTCTACAGAAAAGGAAAAGGCCACCAGAAAAGCGAGTTTTGAAATTGCCTATGATCAGGAAAAAGCACAAGCCCCAAGAGAGATAGGACCTCATGGCGCTGTGAATGATGGACGTTTTGAGAAGTACAATAGCTATCAAATATCAGAAGGTCTAAGCGAAAAGTACAAAAATCTCATCATGAATAATTTGAACATCGTTCATTATAAGAGTTTAAAACTAGGAAATTTCTATACGCTCAAAAAAGGGATATCTTATCTACCTCTGACGGGTTCGGATTTGACAGAAGCGCCTTTTGCCATTACTATTTTGGAAGAAATAAAAGGGAAGCTAAATTATTATAGTTCTTCTAATGAAGATGACATTGCGATATGTTCTTTGAATGGGGAGGGCTATGTTATTCGTTACTTTGTTGATCGGAAGGCTAAGCGGGTGGTGCGGATGCAGATGGCGATTGCTGGTGTGAGGGGTGAGGTGGTGGAAGTGATTGAGGTGGTGGTGCCTTGATTTCTAAATGTATTCTTTATAAATATCATAATTCTCCTGATCAAAGCAAACAAATACCACCTTTTGGATGGTAATGACCCTTTAAAATATTCTGTGTAAACGTTTTTCGGAGTATTTGATTAAAGCC
>CAZDTI010000132.1:0-19354 GCA_964508085.1 uncultured Saprospiraceae bacterium
ACCTGCGCATAAGCCGTAGGCGCTTCCTCTTGCAAAAGGAAATAATTAACGGTTAGCGTTTCAGAAGCACCAGGAGTTAGTTCGTCGATTTCCCACCATTGTGAACTCGGCACAAAGAAAGTACCTGCGGTTGCGGTATAGGGATTACTGCCATTGTAAACCACTCCGCCAGGTCTTTTGAATTCTACTCTGACGTCTGTTGCCGTTTCCGTTCCTGTATTGGCAATGGTCAGACTGACCGGGTAGCTACTATAAATGGCAGGGTCGGTGACATCTTGTGTCATGGAAAGTTCCAGGTCAATATTTCCTCCTGAAGTATTTCTTAGGAAAGTTCTGGAATAGGAATCATTTCCAGGGTTAGGATTTGCATTGTGTCCGCTATTGACTTGTACGTTTGGGGAAAAACTATCACCGGGCTCCGTGGCCAGATAAGCTACATTCTGTACAAAAACAGAAGTAGTAGAACCAGCACTTAAAAATGGAATTTGCCAGACAATATATTTGGGTGAAATGTTTGGGCCATAATCTAGAAGTCTTCCAACTGGAGGAGTAGAAACAGTGCCTAAAAAATTATTACCGCCATAGTTGGTCATCACTGTTGCCATTACATTGTAGGCATCTTCTGAACCAGTGTTTGTGACATTTACAGTATAACTTATTTGACCATCATTTTCGTAAGTAATAGAACCCGTCGTGTAATTTATTGCTAGGGTTGTGTTGTATTCTTTACAGTAAAAATCTAAAGAATAATCGTTTTGATTTAATGGAGTCGTACCTAAAGAGAGATAAAAATCTCTATAAAATGCATTAGGATTACCAAAGATATATGAAACCGGAAATATATTGTTACCAGGTGTATCGGGGATGTTCAGGTTCATAGTTAGGGTAGTAGATTCTCCAGCTTGTAAAACGGGGACATTTATTTGTGCATATTGTGGATCATTGTCATTGGGAGTTGCAGAATAATAATCCTGGAAAAGGGAAATAGTCGTTTCTGAAGAAGGAGCAGTTCCATTGTTCTGAACGAGAATTTCATAAGTTTGGGTTACTCCGAAATCTGGATATTGTTCCGGACAACTCGCGTCTAAAATTACCAATTCTGCTTGACCGGGATTTATAGATTCACAAATTTCTGCATCGTCCCCATACACACAACCTCCACTTGCCTTGTAGATGTACAAATGAACAAAAGCCGCATTCGCAGGAGCTACTCCAGAAAAATCATACTTTGTATATGCACTGACTCCAATATTTTGACTATCAGAACTCCCCGGAATCGGACTATAAGAACTGGTCAAATATCTTAATTCTGCGTTCGCGTAACTTAACTGGCCAAACTCATTTGAAGCACCTATCCACACACTGGCGAAATTAAAGGCCCCAGGAGTGGTTGGAATTGCTTTGCTAATACTACCAGAACCATCGCAAATTTGAGCGGCCGCATTTCCGGAATATGCAGAAGTAGCCACGCTGATGCCTGCTGAGCCATTGGCGGTCCAATCACTTAATCCATTTTCAAAACCACCATTTGTAAGTATGTTGTTACCATTACAGTTGGAGGTGGGGACAGAGCAAGGAGTAGGTGCCCCAATTGAATAACTTGTTTCGCAAGCTGGATTATCAATGTCTCGAATAAAGGCTGAATTTGGATTGAATCCATAAGCAGAAATAAGCGCAGGGCCATAGTTATAGGTTACCCCATATTCACCATTAGAAATAAGACCTCCAAGACCAGAAGCAGATTCGAAACCCGCTCCACCATCCGGATTGGTTACGGTAACCTCAAAACTAAATAAATCATCAGAAGAATTATTTGGTGTATTATTATCGTCACATTGGAATGGACTAAGGTTAACACTAATGTTACAATTGTTTGTTTCTTCCACCTCACACAACTCTGCCTCATCCAAAAAAATACACCCATCGCCTTGAGCTTTGTAAGTATAGAGATGCACATAAGCCGCATCAGGAGGAGCTACGCCCGAAAATTCTAATTTTGTATAACTATTGTTAATAATGTCTTCGCCATCAGCTGATCCGGAAATGGGACTGTAGCTACTGGTCAAAAAACGAAGTTGAACATTTGAATAAAAGGAGCTTCCAGTGGATCGTTTTGCCCAAATACTAGCGTCGTATTCCTGACCGGGAGTACAGGGAATGGCTACACTTATACTGCCAGAGCCATCGCAAATGCTTCCGGACTGATTGCCACTGTAGGCGTCTGAGTCTGCAGCTGCAACACCGTTGGCTGCCCAGAAGCCTAAGCCGTTTTCAAATCCTGGATTAGGAATTAGATTAGTACAGGTGCCTTGGCTATAAGCAAAGGAAGAAATAAACAAACAAAGCAAAAGAGTGGTAAGGATAGAGGAGGCTTTCATAATGTTTTAGTTTTATGAGTTAAGTAATAGCTTGGGAAATGTAAGAGTAACAATGTGCAACTATACTTCGGGTAGAAAAGGATGCTTTTAAATCCTATTTTTTGAGTAGATGGGACTGAATCACTTATTTATAGGGGGGGATGTGAAAAGATTGTAGATTAAAAATAAGGAAAATTATTGAGAGTGAAGGGCTTTTTAGATTAAATATTTTTTGTGCTTGATTTTGGTCTTCTCGTTTTGTTATGGAGGGGTTATTGTGGCTCTTGGTCATTTATAGTGGGATTGGCTTTTTAAAGGTAGATGAGGAGATAAAGTTTCCTTCTAACCTATCGACCTGTATAACGCCAGGTAGACTTCAGGTAGAGCTGCCAGGCAAGACGCAAATGAACGCGAATAAAGGGAAGCCTTATCTGACTCATCCACCTTATCTACTTCATCCACCCGCTAAAACGACGAAGAACCTTATTAGTTTGGAATGGATTGAATTATGGTGTTGTTTTCAAACCTGGATAGTATAATGAGTTTTTCTTCAGTGTCTATTATTTGATTAACTAAAAAAGCATCAGGTAAATTTATAGTATTTACTATGGATAAGTCCGCTGCTGAAAGCTTGGTGATTTTTCCAATACTACCCGCATAGATATACTGCCCGTCATGACTATAAGTATTGGAGGTCGCTATTAGGTCGGATGAGTTTATAATATTCAAATTTGTGTCTAGAACGGTCAGCTCTTGAGAGGGAAGGAAATGAGATCCATTTAGAGATCGGGATACATATTGATTAAAGTGGTAATCATTATTGGAGGTAAAGGATTCTTTATTGGCAAGAGTTCCGTCGTTATTTATGGTGAAAATAAACGCATCAGGATATGAAAAAGCAATCACTTTGTTGTTTGTTATTTTGGCTAAGCTATTGCCTACTGGAGAAAGACTCGAACTGATATCATCAGTAAAAACAACAGAGGAGTCATTTTCTTTTATACACTTGAATTGCCCATTTCTATTTATAGTGAAAAGAAAACCATGTTTACTGGTTTCTATATCAAAGTTATAGCGCTCTGGATAGTAAAATATGTCTGCTGGAATAGTGTCCAGAATAGTCGCATCTTCGGGATTGATGGTATGTATCTCCTTGTAAAATTCGGAAATAGCATAAAGCTTTTCTCCATTTCCTGTATCACCGTATCGGTATTTCCAGTATAAGCTATTTGTCTTTTCTGAGGTTTCTGAATTTAGATTGTAAAGGTAGGTACTCCTCCAATTCGTATAAAGCAATAAGTTTCCGTTAGGAGTAAGAAATGCTCTACTCAAAGGCTCCTTTATTCCTCTCCTTATTCCCGTAGCTTTCACAGTGGCGCTATATAAAAAACGATCTTCTAACTCAAGATATAATTTGTAATACCTGTCATTTATAATTGGAAATCTTTCATCAATAAAAGAATCGATGCTTGAATTGAAAAAAGAATAGCGATTATTATCATCGTTAAATTCAAAATCTGAAGGATCTGCTAAATCAGGAATGCTGTCAGGTGAAGACAAAAGTTGATATTTTACAAAACCGACTTGAGTACTGGCCTCCCATTCTATGGTAGCTATAGACTGAATAAAATCAGGGGTGACCTGAAGTATTAGCGGGTATGTATTTTCATTGTTATCAATTTGATTGTCATCGTCTTTTTTACAAGAGGCAAAAAATATTAATAAGGAAAATAAGAAAGAGAGAATGGCTGATTTTTTCATAGAGTAGAAATCGGTTAAAATATATTTTACAATATACTAAAAGAAAAATAGCTACAATGTTTTTTTTATGATGAGTACGTCGCTATTAATATCACCACCATTGGAGATGTGCGCAACGATGACCAACTCATTATCAATTTCAAATAAATGAGTAACTACTGCCTCGTTATCTTCAAGGAAGATGGTTTCTTTTATGCTGAAGTCCGAGTTATTTAGAACCGTCACGGAACCAGTCCCTCCGGCGTATATATAATTACCATCAGAAGAGAATAGATGGCAGAGGCTTTTGAGATCGTTTTGTTTGACAAGTTCAAGATCAGCATTGAAAGCCATCGCAGACTTATAGGGCATAAATAAATTACCATCCGGTGAAATAGCAATATGCTCTTTGAGTTCTGTGTAGTCTAAACCCAGATCGATGTTTTTTTCCATAATGGTTGTAAGGTGACCATCTGTTTGTAATGATCGGAGGTACATGTGGTGGGTAGACGCGTCAATAATAATATCATTCTCAATGTCCAAAAAAGCACTAATAAAAGGAGCTCCTGAAACACTATTTTCAGCTGTTTTTATATCCCAGTCTGAACGTTGAACTACTGAAATTTGATTGGAAGGAAAATTGATCGAACCGTGAGCAAAAAAAGTATATCCGGTTTTGCTGGTTGATAAATGTCCAGGGCTTAATTCTAATTGGACTTGTTGTTTTATCATTAGACTTTCTGGATCCAGAGCGGAAAAACTGCTCTGGAGATTAAAGACAAATAGTTCTTGCCCCTGTCCTGCATCGCCCATAAATAATTTGTAAAATTGCGAAGAATAGTTTCCTCTATTGGCTTCGATTAGCTCTGTCTTTAGATTGTATTTTATGATACCTAAAGTGTTATGTGAAGAAAGAAAAAGATAATCGGATTCGGGGAGGTGAACACAGCCGCGAAAAGTTAAATTAGAAACACCTGTTTTAGGATTCTTCACTTTAATAATTTTACTCCTGGTGTAGTGCGTTCCAAGATCAATATACAGCTGATAATAAAAATGACCAACCCTTGGTAATTCCTCATCTTTGAAAGTGAGTTGATTTCTAACCTCAAATTCATACAATTCAGTACCCCAAGATTGTGGCGGTGGAGCTACTTGGTCGGGGAGGCTATCTAGAGATCGAACTAAGATGTATTTTTCGAAGGTGCTAAGCGTTTCTGATTCCCATGAAATGTCTACAAATCCATTTTCAAAATCAGGAGTTACAATTAATTTGTTTTTTGTCTCTGCTATTCCATCATCATCCTTCCCGCAGCCCATCCACAACAAGCTAAAGAAGAGTAATAACTTAAGAAAGGGAAACCTTGTTTTCATACTACTTTATATTACTTTCAAATATAGTTAAAATACTGAAACCACTTTTATTTCACTTATAGAAAAATCATAGTATTTCCTTAATGCAAGGCCGCTCGAATCTCCAATCCATCAATAATCTCCGCTTCCTGCTTCACCCACCAATCTAAGCGAGAATACACCTCCTCCGCCTCAAAATAATTCAAAGCCATTTTCACAAAGACATGCCCATGCTTCGCCTCCGAAGCCCAAAGCACCTTATAAAAACGATGCATCTCTGGATCTGTCTGCGCCTCTGAGACCAATCGAAATCGCTCCGCTCCCCGCGTCTCGACCACAGACGCAATCAGCAAGCGATCCATAAAACGCTCATTCCTTCCAGAGTGACAACGCTTAATCAAAGCCTGCACATAAGGATCACCACCCATCGAAGCAGGCAAGGTAATACCTCGTTTTTCCATTAAAGCATACACCTGCTGAAAATGTTCCAATTCCTCAATTCCAATTTCTATCAACTCCGGAATGATCTCCAAACGATCTGGATACTTCGCCACAAAACTCATCGCCATTGCTGAAGCCTTGCGCTCACAATCACAATGGTCTTGCAAAAAAGAAGGAAAGTCTGCCATTACGGCTTCGACCCATTCAGGTTTGGAAGGAACGCCTATGTCTAAGTTGAGTTTCATGATACGTTGTTTGGTTGTTATTTAATAGGTAGATGGGTAGATGGGTAGATGGGTGGATAGGTAGATGGGTTTCCTTCTTTCGCGAATTCTACGTAAAAAGGGAACCCATCTACCTATCCACCTATCTCCCATCTCCCTATATCCCTACTTCTGCCTAAAGAAAACCGAAATCGGCACTCCTTCAAAATCAAAGTGCTTACGCAATTGGTTCTCCAGATAATTTCGATAGTTTTCCTTGACGTGTTTTGGATAATTACAAAAGAAAGCAAACGCAGGATAGTAAACCGGCAATTGCGTGATGTATTTTATTTTAATAAATTTTCCTCTATGTGATGGTGGTGGATTTCTTTCGATGGCGTCACCAATTACATCGTTCAGCGTAGAAGTTCTGATTTTACGTTTTCTATTCTCAAAAACCTCCAAGCCTTTGTCGATGGCTTTGAAGATTCTTTGTTTCTCCAATGCAGAAATGAAAACCACAGGTACGTCATTGAAAGGGGAGAGGCGCTCTTTTAGTTTGCGCTCAAAGTCACGGGCGGTGTTGGTTTCTTTCTGCGGTAAATCCCATTTATTGACCAAGACCACAATCCCTTTGTTTCGTTTGACTGCTAAAGAAAAGATACTCAAATCCTGCATTTCCAAACCATCCATTGCATCGAGCATAATGAAACATACATCCGCTTCGTCCATAGCTTTGATGGCGCGCATGACGGAGTAGAATTCCAGGTTTTCATGCACCTTGGCTTTCTTCCGCATACCGGCGGTGTCGATTATGAAAAACTCCTTTTCGAATTTATTGTAATGAGTATGAATACTATCGCGAGTGGTTCCCGCAATGTCAGTCACAATGTTTCGATCTTCTCCTAACAAAGCATTTACAAAAGAAGATTTTCCAACATTTGGTTGACCCAAAATGGCGAACTTAGGAATTTCTGTATCCAGCGGAATATAGTTTTCAACATTATCAGTGATGATATCGAGCAAATCGCCAGTTCCTGTACCAGTCAAAGAGGAAAGAAAGTAGGTCTCTTCAAAACCCATACTCCAGAACTCATTCGCCTCGAATTGTCGTTGGCTATTGTCCACCTTGTTTACTACCAATAAGACCTTTTTATCCGTCCGGCGCAACATGTCCGCTACCTCGCTATCCAAGTCAGTAATTCCAGTGGTAACATCCACCATAAAAATGATCAAAGCCGCTTCGTCGATAGCAATGCTTACCTGAGAACGGATCGCCGCCTCAAATATATCAGCAGAGCCTTCTACAAACCCACCGGTATCGATGACAGTGAATTTCTTCCCGTTCCATTCGCAAGTCCCATATTTCCGGTCCCGAGTCACCCCACTGATATCGTCAATGATGGCCTCTCTTTCTCCGATGAGTCGGTTGTAAAGTGTTGATTTTCCGACGTTTGGACGCCCTACAATGGCGACAATATTTCCCATGTTGTTGTATTTTTTTTAATTGACTGCAAAAGTAGTGAAAAATAGGGTAGATAATGGTGGATGAGGGTAGATAATGGTGGATGGGTGATAGGTGGATGGGTGGATGGGTAGATGGGTAGATGGGATTTCCTTCTTTCGCAGTTCTTTACGTCAGGCCTAAAAGACGGACAAGTTAGAAGGAAGCCCATCTACCCATCCACCTATCACCCATCTACCCTAATAAAGAAACCCACTATATCTGGCCTAGAACAGGTGAAAAGTATTAAAATTTGGATTTTTTGAAAAAAAGTTGATTTTATTTTATGGAATTTTCCTTTTTGTGCAACCTATTAGTGAAAGGCTGTGTCAAAGCAGGCCGTTTTACTAACTTTTAAAAACTACGATAATGGAGAAAAAGAAAATTACACGTTTTGAAGACTTATATGTTTGGCAGGAAGGGATTAAAATAGCTGTGGAGGTTTACGAATTATTAAAAACTTGTAGAGATTTCGGTTTGAGAGATCAAATGCAAAGGTCTGCTGTTTCAATTTCTTCAAATATTGCAGAGGGTTTTGAAAGGCGATCAAATAAGTCATTTATACATTTTTTAAACATAGCCAATGGATCTACTGGAGAATTAAGAACACAATTGTATATAGCGAAACGAATAGGCCTAATTTCAAACGAAGAAAGTGATAAAATGATTGACAAAACAGATTCAGTATCGAAGATGATTTATAGACTTATTCAAACCCGAAGGAATTGGGAATCTAAGAAATGATATTTGGGGGGAATAGGTAGATGGGTTGATGGGTAGATGGGTTTCCTTCTAGCGTAAATAAATACGAACCGGGCCGTTCGAAATAAGGAGAGCAGGTAAAGGAGAGAGAATCTCATGAGTAGAGCCGCATTTATTATGCTAGCCCTCTTGTGCTACAATTTTTTCACGTTAATGGGAAACCCATCTACCCATCCACCTATCTGCCCATCCACCCTTATCAAAAAAAAATCCGTTTCTTTGCCCCCATAATGATTCTACGCACACTCATATTCTTCTTCGAACTCGCCCGAATGGGGTTTTGGGTTTACGTAGTGAATATTCTCATCAACAAACCACGGCTTCGAAAGGAAGTACAATCTGTTTATGCGAAAGCGAATGTACCTTTCGATCCTTCTTACTTCCATCGTATCTATTTCCACCTTTTACTGTCCGCCGTCATCGTTTTATGGTTCAGCACCCTTCGCGGAAAATGGCTGAGTAAGAAAGAACAAAAAGCCGCCGTTTGCCTAGGCGCAGCCACGCCACTCTACGATGATCTCTACGATGAACTGGACATGGATCGCGGGCAGGTACGTGAAATGATTGAAAATGGAAAAGGGGACAAACACGGTATCATCGCTATTTTAGGAATGCATTTTTACAACCGTCTTCGTCCTTTACTTCCAAACGAAGAGCGCTTCAATATTTGCATGGAGAATTTAGCGAAAGCACAGGAAGACAGTAAAGCACAAGCTGATGGAGGTCTAAGTGAGGATGTGGTTAGAAAAATAACTTACGATAAAGGCGGCCACTCCTTCGCCATTTACAGAAGTATCCTTGGGCATGAATGGCAGGAAGGAGAGGAGGAGATGGTTTATAAATTGGGAAGCCTCATTCAATTGACTAGCGATATTTTTGATCTCCGAAAAGATCACCTTAATAAAGTTCAAACTTTAGTTACTGAAACCGAGGACATCAATCTGATTCGCGAAGAATACCTAAGATTGATAGAGGAAACAATTGCTGCTACAAAGAACTTGACTTATAATCGACTAGCTCGTAAGCGTTTTGTTATGCAGTTAAGATTAGTAACCGGTCGAGGGATGGTTTGTTTGGATCAACTGGCCAAAGCCCAAGAGCGACATGGAGGTTTTGACCCGGCCTTGCTTGAACGTTCAGAGTCTGTTTGTGATATGGAACGAGTGGATAACTTACTCTGGAGTTTTTGGTATGCTTTGAAATAAGGACCGATGAGGCCCGCCCGTACCGGCGCGGATTAGTTTTTCATGATACGTGAGATTAAGACGGACAACTTTGCATTAGTGGGAGACCTCATCTACCTCATTCACCTCATCCACCATTACAACCCCATTTGCTCCCTAAACAACACTGATTTTCTTTCCGAAGCTTCCACTTGCTCACCTGTCAGTAAGGTGATTCTTAGTTTTCCTTTTGATAACGAATCTACTTTTTTGATCATTTCCGTATTTATCATTTCTGCCCGATTGCATCGAAAAAAAGAAGCTTCGCCCAGTCGTTCCTCCAGTGTGTTCAAAGACTTTTTGATCATTGCAGAAGTATTGTTGAAATAAATGCGGACATAGTTGTCGTAAGCTTTTAGATAGCTAATGTCATGGAGATGAATGAAGTGACAATGCTCTCCGTCTTTTATGAAAATCTGTCTAGATGATTTATGTGAATGTATTGTTTGTCGTTCTTTTATTTGTGAAGCCGAAACCCGAATACCATCCAGACTAGTTGCAAGTCGTTCAGGGTTAATTGGTTTCATTAAGTAGTCTAAAGCATTGATTTCGAAGGCTTTGACGGCATATTGGTCGTAGGCTGTGGTGAAGATGACTTGAGGTGTCCAATTGAGTTTTTCGAGTAAGTCGAATCCAGACCATTGCGGCATTTGAATGTCTAGGAAGAGGAGGTCTGGTTTGTGTTGTTCGATCAGAGTAATGGCATCCATCGCATTGCTAGCTTCTGCTAGGATGTTTATATCCTTATGAATGCTTAGCAATTGGCGGAGTTCAACTCGGGCCAAGCGTTCATCATCCACTATGATGCAATTTGTTTTAGACATGAGATAATGGTATTTTGATGATTGCTGTAACCTGATTGTTATTTTTATTAAATAAATCAAATTGAGCCTTAGAGCCATAAAGCAACTGGAGACGTTCTTTTATGTTTTTAATTCCAATGCCGCTTTCATTTGTTTCATTAATTTGTAATTGCCCGGTATTGTTAACCTCTAGTTTTAAATCTCCATTAACGATGTCTGCACTGACGCTTATTTCGCCACCCGCTACATTTTGACTGATGCCATGTTTGATGGCGTTTTCTACCACATTAAATAAACTGAATGGCAATATCGATGCAGATTTAGCTGCTGGGCTAATGTCGAAGTTGTATTCCAAACGTTCTTCAAAACGGATTTTTTCAAGTTGCAAATACTTCTCTACCTGTTGTAATTCTTCTGCTAATGGGATGTTTTCTTTTTTTGTCATTCGTAGAGCATGGCGTAGGATTTCAGATAACAATACAATCGCATTTCGAGCCTCTTCAGGCTGATAGTTTACCAGAGCTTTGATGCTGTTGAGTGAATTGAAAAGAAAATGTGGATTAAGTTCAGCCGTCAGTTGATGCAATTGCGCCTTGATCGCTTCGTTTTCCAATTTCGTTTTTTCTATTTCGATAGCTGATTCTCTTTTAGCATAATGATAAAGGTGAAAAGCAAGAATCCAGATGGCGTTGTAACGCAGTCCACCAGTAATCATTCCAGGTAGGACTTCTCCGAGGTTAAAGCTTCGTTGGTATATGAGGCTATTGAGTGAAAAGTTGAAAATGGAGTAAATAGATAGTAAAACCATAGTGCCCGCAAACATAATGGGAAGCAATTGGCGAATGGATTTCATATGCCATCTGTATCGGTGGGATAACAATTTGTACCCGTGACTAGCAGCGATTGCCATGCAGAAAGAGAGAAATACCGATAAGAAGGATTGTAAGAAAGACAACTCATCGTTGAAAGCAAAATAGGACCAGTAGATGGCAGCGCTACCCCAACCTAGCATTTGGCAAGCCCAGTACAAACTTATTTTTTGCTTTTTCATAATTCAAAGGTAGGCTTTATCAAGGAGCTTTGAAAAAATGAAGAGTCATAGAGCGCCAAAAGCTATGCTTATTTATGAAATCTTACTTTGTTTATCTGGTGTTTAACGCATTCACCCCAGATCTACTGCGTTGGTGTATTATTAATGGAGCGCGGAAAAAAAAGTTGTAACTATGTAGGGTATTGAGGCGAAAGTGGTCCTTTAAATTTTGTCTAGGTACTTAACTGCTTCTGTTACCAAAAAATGAATTATGAAAAAACATATGACTCTTTTATTCCTCGTCTGTTTTACTATGACAGCTTGGGCGCAAAACTTTGAAAAGCCAAAAGTAAAAATAGTCCTTATGGGAACCGTACACTTTGAACCGTCAACTATTGATATGTTCAAAAACAAAGAATTGACAATTAAGAGTGAAAAGAGACAAAGAGAAGTGAAGCAGGTCGTTGATAAGATCACTGCTTTAAAACCGGATCAAATTTGCATAGAATATCCAAAGTCAGATCAAGAAAAAATGGACGATGTTTATAAACGATATCTGAAAGGTGACTATGTGCTGGACGGAAGCGAAATAGACCAATTGGCTCTTCGGGCGGCCAAAAAATTAAATTTAGAAAAACTCACTTGCGTTAATTATTACGGTCGTTTTGACAGTGATTCTATGATGAGATTTGCTCAGGAAAATGATCAAATGGAACTGGCGAATAGTATAGGGGAACGTGGAAACACCATGATCACTGAAATTAATGAAGTCTTAGAAAATCAAACCATTGCCAATTTATTAAACGTCATTAATAGTAAAGAAATGATGAATAGAAACCTTTCTTTTTATACCCAAATTTGTGCAAAAATAGGAAAGGGGACTAATTATGTTGGGACTAATTTAGCAGCTGATTGGTACAGCACGAACTTGCATATTTATACCAATATCTTAAGAGAGGTAAAACCAACAGATAAGGTGATTTTTGTTCAGTTTGGTGCAGGTCATATCCCGATATTAAAACATCTTTTTGAGTCGAATTCTGAATTTGAAGTGATAGAAGTAGAAGAAGTGTTACATAAAATGCCTTTTGAAAATTTAAGTTTTGAATCGATTGCCGAAGACAGTATTTCTGGTGTCGAACATTGGCAAGTAGGAACTAAAGAGAAAATTGACTCTAAAGAAACGACCTTCAGTGGAGGTAAGTCCGCCTGCCTCTCTGGTGCATTTACATCAGAGAAACTGGGCTTCTTTTATCAACAGAAACCTTTTGTAACAGATGAACTAAAACGGATTAAATTGACTGCAAAGATCAAATGCAAAGACGTGAAAAATGGAGGAGCAGGTTTGTACATATACGGTAGACAAGGTTGGCGGAAGAAAGGATACAAAGAAGTAATTTCGTTTAATGGAACAACAGGCTGGCAGACCTGTACGATTTATACTTGGTTGGACAAAGGGATAGATCACCTTAGAATCGGTGGTCAATTAACGGGTTCTGGCAAGGCTTGGTTTGATGATTTCACCGTAGAAATAGTTCCTCCATCCGATGAGCCGATGACTAAAGAAATCGAAATCTATCTGGATGCTTTTCTAAACCTCATAGCGGAAAATTCATTACACCGGCAAACGATAAATCTGGAAAAAATAGCATCGGACTTAAAAATGATGTGTGCTGGCGCAAAAACGTATGCTGATTGTTATTCAGCTATGGGGGTTGTGTTGGAGCATATTGATAAGCATAGTTTCATAATGCCGTCCACCCGAGCTAAAGAATGGAGTGGAGATAGTGGTTCAGAAAGCATTCCAATGATACCCTTAACAACAGGGCATGTGATCGATAAAAAGTACGGCTACATTGCTATGCCAGGCGTAAACACGGGAGACCCCAAAGTGATGACTTTGTTTGCGGATAGTATGCAACAGTTAATAGCATCATTGGATCATGAAAGTATAGAGGGTTGGGTGCTAGACTTACGTCAAAATACTGGAGGGAATTGTTGGCCAATGATGACAGGTATTGGTCCGATACTAGGAGAAGGAGTTTGTGGTTATTTTGATTATGGCGAAATTAAAAGTGCTTGGTATTATAAGGATGGAAGTAGTGGAACTGATGACCATGTCATACAATCCATTACCGGTCGTCCTTACACTTTGAAAAAAGAAAGACCAAGAGTTGCGGTATTAACAGGAGCGAATACAGGCAGTTCTGGCGAGGTCATAACTGCTGCTTTTCGTAAACGACCAAATACCAAAAGTTTTGGGTCTGCCACCGCTGGATATTCAACGGGGAATCAAAACTTTACACTTTCAGATGAGACTATTTTGTTGTTGGCGACTTCAATTTATACGGATCGAGAAGGAGAAAAATATGGAGAAGAGATAATTCCAGATGTCATTACAAAACCTACTATAGATGGAAAGAAAAAAGATTTAACATTGGAGAAGGCTTTAGAATGGTTGTCTAGTTTTGAATAAAAAGTAAGACATGAAGTACCTTAAGATAACAATAATTTTACTTTTCGCTTCCTTCGCTTGCAATGAACCTCAAACGAAAGAAAGTTGGATGGATAAAAACACAACTGAACTTTCTAAAGACAGTTCTTATGATTTTTCAAAAGTAGCAGAAGCTATTGGCGGAAAACGCATAGTTGCCATCGGAGAAAGTACCCACGGCCTTGGTGGTTTTTATACCTTGAAATCAGCCTTGGTTCAATACCTGCATCAAGAATATGGCTTTGAAATTCTAGCCATGGAAGCAGGTACAGGAGATGTGAATTTGGCCTGGACTAATATAGACTCCCTAAGCGGACAGGAGTTAATGGAGAACACTGTTTTTGGGAATTTTCAATGTGAAGAAATTGCTCCATTATATGAGTATATTAAAACAGAGCGTAAAAGCGACCGTCCCTTGATTTACACTGGTTTTGATTCGCAAATGTCCTCTAATTACTTTTTTAATCGTTTGCAAAATGTTTTTGTCTGAGTATAACAAAACATTCGCAGACATCCTAAGAGAGGGGTATTCTTATTATTACAAAATGGCAGAGGCCGGTAAGAATGCAGATTCCTTGAATTACATAAAATTCCAGAATGTTTTTTTGAAGGTAGTAGAAGAGGCAAAGCGTATTATTCAAACAAACGAGAATGCAATTATTGAACATGTTCATTTATCACCATTACAAATTAAGTTCTTTAACAGAACTCTAGAAGCTTTCGCTGAGTCAGTTGACCTTTCTTATGAAAATAGGTTTGGAGGCTATGGACTTCGAGACAAAGTAATGGCTGCCAATTTCGAATGGTTAGTAGAAAAGATTTATCCCAATGAAAAGGTCATCATCTGGGCACATAATGCGCATCTCGAAAAAGGAAGTTTGTCTGAGGCAAATATGAAATGGATGGGACATTTTTTAAAAGAAAAATATAAAGCTGATTATTATAGCCTGGGCTTATTCGCTTATAAAGGCGAAGCTTATCGATTTTGGGATAAGGAAATAGTTCCTTTTGAACAGACCGATTCTTTATATATTGAGAATATCATGTCTAGAACAGGCAAGAAAACGAGCTTCTTAGATTTGACAAATCAAAAAGAAAATGAATTCAATGATTGGATGTTCAATGAAGTGAATGCATTTGAAATGGAGAATGGTGGTCATGTTACTTTTATACCAGTAAAAAGGTTTGACGGACTGATTACTATCCATGAATCTAAACCTCCAACGTTTAAATAAATACCATATGAAAATTCAACTGATTTTGTTATGTTTTCTCCTGCCACTTTGTTGCAATGGTCAGGATCAGATCTTAAAAAGCTCTGCACCATTTATTCATACTTTTGAATCTGTAGATGCTAAAGGACTTAAAAGCTTTGTTAGAGATGTAGCAAAAGAAAAAAGAGTCATAGGTTTAGGAGAGGTGTCACACTACACCAAAGAATGTTATGAGCTAAAACATCAAATTATTTTAGAACTGATGGATCAGGGATTCAATGGTTTAGTGTTGGAAGTTGATTTTGGACAAGCATTGTTATGGAATGATTATGTGGTGAATGGAGAAGGCAATTTGGATACCTTGATTGCAAGTTGTGGTTGGTTTACTTATAGAACAGAAGAGTTTAAAAAGTTGATTGCAGATATTCGTAAATATAATCTTGCCAATGAAAAACCTTTCCAAATTTATGGAATGGAAATGACTGCCGTGAATCACAATATTGTTTGGTTGAAAAAGTATTTGGAATCCACCGGAATTGCAGATGAAGCCTTAATGAATCTTCTGGCTAAAGAAAGAAAAACGATTGCCTTTCAATCTTACACTGAGACAGAAATTAAGGATTATTGGGATCTATATTTTAGACTAAATCAAATCCTAAAAGAAAAAGAAAGTATGCTGAAGCAAAGGACTTCGCAGCGAGAATATTCCATAGCTTTAAGGGTCGTTGAAATCTTTCGTCAGTTTGCAACTTATATTTCTCAAGATGAATTTTATTTGAAAGTGGAATTTCGAGATCAGTTCTCTATGCGTAACTTGCTATGGAGTTTAGGCTCCGGCGAAGAAGAGAACAAGCTTGTGCTCTGGGCGCATAATGGACATGTTGCCAAGGAGTCGGTATTGTTCAATTATGATGTGCTAGGGCATTACCTTCAACAGCGTTTCGGCGAAAATTATTACGCCATTGGCTTTACTTTCAATGAAGGTAGTTTTGGATCTTTTGGACAAAATGGATTTCAAAAGTGGAAGCAACAAAGAGAAAAAAACATTTCTTTTACAACTGCATTTGCTTCCTTTGAAAGCCCTTATTTGATTTTTGATATACGTAAAAACTTAGTAGCTGATAAAGACTTGAACTCCTTGCTTCGCGGCTCTATCCCCATTAGAAGAGATATCTCAGAAACGTATAACCCTGATCAAGATTCTTTAATGTCTATTAATTTATCCAAAACTTATGATGCGATGATTTATATGGACAAGACAAACTTTCCAACTTCTATTGATTGGCTACTGTAATGATTAGTAAATTATTTACTATCTTAGGACTCTATTATTTTATTTCTAAAATAACCTAAGATGCTTCGCCTCCAAAATCTTCTCTTTGTATTTTTATTGTTATCCTCCTGCGGTGCTAAAAAGATAGCTATAGCTCCACCTGTAGATCAGATGAAGGAACTCAAGTCACTGATGACCGGTTCTTTCGACAGCAGCCAACAAGCTAAAGAAGATTCTACTTATTTTGACATCTCCTTGCACATGTATCCCATTTGGGAAAACCGAGATGGCTATTACCTCTATGTAGAGCAAGCAGTCACTGCAAATCCTTCTAAACCTTATCGACAACGAATTTATAAATTGGAACGGGTAAACGATCAAATGATAGAGAGCAAAGTTTTTACTATGGAGACGCCCGAACTTTTTATTGGCAAATGGAACGAGGCTTCCTTCTTCGATGGTTTTGATGAGAAAATCTTGAAAGAACGAGAAGGTTGTGGTGTTTTTCTAATGAAGATTGATGGAAGCTATAGCGGAAGCACGCGCGAAAAGGATTGTGGGAGTACACTTCGAGGGGCAAGCTATGCTACTTCTAAAGTGAAAATTAGTAAAGATAGAATCGTGAGTTGGGATCAGGGTTTTGATGCGAAAGATGAGCAGGTGTGGGGAGCTGAAAAAGCAGGGTATGTTTTTATGAAGAAGTAAATTGGCCGTAGTTGAAAAGGGTAGCTTTATCCACCTTCAAGTTGCAACTCAAAAATATCTCCTTCCAACTTAGCTAAACTTCTAGCACCACTTAACGAGAAAATAAAAGCGCCAATATCTGGTGATGTCCGCATCCAATTGCATTGAAAACAAACCGTGGAGTGAGCAACGATCTTCCCTGAGTTATCATAAAACACAAAGCCCAAATGTGGCTCAAAGCAACGGTAAAATTCAGATCCGTAGCTTTTCTCATCTCGATATATCGTTAGTAAATCATTTTCTTGTTTTTTGGTCAAGATGATGCCTTCTCCAACAATTGAGGAAGACAGGTTATTCTGCTTATTGACAATGTTTTTATTGTCGCCATTCATTTTGTAAGCAACTACTTTAGCATAATCGCTTCCTGGAAAAGCATTGAGTTTGAAGTCTTTTGGATCAGTTAAGTCCGCAGGTTTGTCCGTATTGGAACAGCTCCAATGACAGATGACAAGACAAAAAATAAGAAAGCTTAATCGCATGATTTAAGGCGTTGTAGCACAATATATAACTATTAACTGTTAAGATTAACATTAACTTCCCACTAAGGTGGAAAAAAACTACTATTACCTTCAATTGTTAACCTTAACGTTCCTACTATGGTGTATAAAATACTTAATCGTCCACCGTCAATAATTAGACAACACACCGCTCACGTATTTTGAGTTCTTCGTAAGGCGAAACGGAATTTTTTGCAAAAGATATTCTGCTTCCTCTCTATCTTCCTGTGCAAATTTAATTTCCAGAATCAAAGCTGTATCCAGAGTCGGGGAGAGCGGAAAAAATAAATTCCCCTGATACAAAAAATATTGCATCTCCCGATCAATGGTCGCTCTGAATTTATGATCATAGGATTCCAAATAAGTCCTCAAATAACGAATCAAAACCACGGGATGCAAAGAATGCCCTTTCGGGTATGCATCGTATAACAATCTACTCGCATCAAGCCCACTACCGATCCGAAAATCAGGCAAAGCAACAAACTCTTTCGTCCCCAACTCATTGTTCTTAATCTTCTTTTCAAGCTTCGGCTTCTTTGCATCTAACATGTCTTCTCCGTACCAGCGAATACGATGTTTGAGTCTTCGGGAAAGACCAGCTAGATTGTCCTGAAAAGCACTGAGTTCAACATCATCATAATAAATACTATTGACCCAACGATCAGGAAATGCCGTTTTGAATCCTGCTGGAGATCCAGAGAGGTTGTCCAAGATTTGTGGCAAAGAAGCATCTTCTATTCTGTATTTTTTTTCGTATCTCAAGATTTATTTGTTTAGTGAGGAGAGTGGATAAGGGTAGATGATGGCTGGTAAGGGTGGATAAGGGTTTCCTTCATTCGTACCTTTCGCGATAGTGGGAAACCCTTATCTACCCTCATCCACCGTTACCAGCCCTTATCTGCCCTTTTAAAACATAGGAGCCACCGGCTTATTAGCTAAAATCTTTTCAATCCTGGCATCCATCTCTGGAGTAATTAAAGGAACAATTTCCAAAGAAGTCAAAGTTTCCTTCAAATGTTTAATTTTTGAAGCCCCCAAAATAACGGTACTCACATTCGGGTTTTTAGCACACCAAGCTATGGCTAGTTTAGCCATTGAAGTATTAAGTTCTTCTGCCAATTCATTAAGTTCACGGACAATATGAAGTCGCTCCGGGGTCAAAGATCGGTCCTTCAACCATTCCAATCCTTCCATTCCTAGTCGGGTACCTCTTGGAAATTTATCAACATATTTATTCGTCAAAACACCAGAGGCAAGTGGTGACCAAATCGTCGTTCCGAGACCTACCGTTTTGTAAATTTGAGCATATTCCACTTCCACCTTTGTCCTTTCGAACATGTTATATTGCGGTTGTTCCATCGTTGGGCCGATCAGTCGATATTCTCTGGCGACCATGTGGGCTTCCATTATTTCCTGAGCAGACCATTCACTAGTGCCCCAATACAAAATTTTGCCTTGTTGTATCAAATGATTCATGGCCCAAACCGTTTCCAAAATAGGTGTATTTTTATCTGGTCGATGACAGAAAAACAGATCCAGGTAGTCGACTTGCAATCTTTTTAGCGCTGCTTCACAAGCTTCAAAAAGGTGTTTTCTACTTAACCCCGTTTGATTCGGTAGCTTTCCGCCATCTCCAAAAAAAGCTTTGGAGGAAACCACATAGGAACTACGGTCCCATTTTGATTTTTTCAAGATCTTTCCCATTACAATTTCAGACTT
>CAZDTI010000133.1:0-19287 GCA_964508085.1 uncultured Saprospiraceae bacterium
CCACTCAACTTATTAACACGGGTTTGAAGTCCACCTACTTCATCTTCTAGGTCATCTACCTCCATCGGTAATTCTCCTTTAAGAATAGCAATTTGGTCAATTTCAGTGTCGATTACCTGCAATCCATGAAGGTTTTTGAGCTTTTCTTCAATAGAAAGTTCCGTCGTATTAGCCATAAATAATATTGATTTAGAAATTAAGGATGATCCCTTCAGTATAATAAGCTGAATATGAGTCATTTAGCATAAATACCTTACGGGATTAGTATCTACTTTCGTAGAATAGGCGGCAAAGTTACTAAATTTTTGACTTATAATGTCAAAAAGTAATTCGATTGTGTATTGTTCGCTCTCATAATGTCCGATATCGGCTATTATGATTTTCCGATCGGCATCAAAGAACTCATGATACTTAAAATCAGCCGTGATAAAAATGTCTGCTTTCTGTGCAATGGCTCTCGGCAACAAGAAGCTACCAGCACCTCCACAAACCGCAACGGTTTTAATCATCTTCCGCCTGATCTGGGTATACCGAATACAAGGTGCATTCATAACTTCCGCTACTTTTCTCAAGAAAGGCATTTCAGCCATCGGTTCTTTTAGCTGCCCAATCATTCCCGAACCAACCATCATATTCGCATTGTCTACCGAGGTAATTTCAAATGGAGTCGCTCGGCTGGTCTTCTGCTGCTTTAAGGCCGTTAATATAGACCGTTCTCTATCTGGCTGGAACAACATCTCAATTTTTACCTCTTCGTCAATGATTTGATTTTGATTTCCAGTTCCCTGAGAAAAGTAACTCAATTGTTGGAACATTCCCACATTTCCAGCTCCAGCATCCAACAAGGCGGACCGCAAAGCTGGTGCATCCGAGGAGGCCGTATAGGCATTTAGTTTTTTCAATCCAGATCGTGGAGACAATACTCTGGTCCGGATCAATTCCAATTTCTCTGCTATTTTGGTATTCACACCCTGGAGATACATATTATCCAAATTGGTATGAATAGCATAGATGGCAATATTGTTTTGTATTGCTTTGATGACCACTCGCTCTACATAATTCTTTCCTGTTAAACTCTTCAGCCCTGAAAAAACGATGGGATGATGTGCTACGACGACATTGCAATTTTTAGTAATGGCCTCTTCCAAAACCGCTTCTGTGGAATCTAAGCAAACGAGGACGCCTTTAATTTCCATCTCTGGGTCTCCGGTAATGAGCTTTGCATTGTCGTAGCTTTCCTGATAACGAGGAGGCGCAATGGTTTCGAGGAAGTTGATTAATTTCTTTAATTGCATGTTGTGGAGTACTTGTTTTGTTTATACGGGCAAATGTACGAAAAGGTCTAGGAATCGAGACTTCTATCAAAAGGAATATCAGGCGACTCCTTCCAACTGCTGTAACAGCCATTCTCGCTCCGTCAAGGGGTTGGCTTCTTTAATTTCTTTTTTAAGCTTTTCCTTATCCCTTTTACTGTAAGGATTCACTTTAAGCAATTTCTTGGTTAAGCGAATGATGTTTTTATAATTGGATTTGTGGTAACCTAATACTTTTTTTCTAACAACGTAATTTCGGAAACTTTCGAGGTAGGAATCGAGGACATCGAATTCACTTTGTTGGTAGTAGATTTTCATAGCCATGGCCCGAGAGTAAAGATTCATTAAGATGTCGTCATAATCGACCTGACTACAAACTTTTAAAGCGGCGTCAAAATCGCGTTTTTCATAGTGAAACTTGGCAAAACAAAATTGCACTATATCGTTTCGATATTTGCCATCTAAGTAATGCTGGTAATTGGTTATGAAGTTTTGCACCCATTCAAATTCCTTTAAATAGAGGCCTAATGTAACTACGTTAGGAAAGGTAAATCTGGAAATTTCTCCATTGTCAATTAATATTTCTTTCTCAAATCCCTGCCGATATAATTCAAATGATTCTCTTCTATATTCTGTATAGCCGGCATTAGTTCTTCCAATCGCATAATTGATTGCCATTAAATAAATTCCTATTATCTCCGAATCGGGAAATAAATGTTCGTTTTTAAAAATTTCATTCTTAAGCAGGTGAAAGTGCGTTTCATTTTCTTTTTCTATAGTCGTCTTATACCCATAATAGTATATTGCTATGGCAGGAATCTCCAGTAACTGAGGTTGAGAATCAATAAAGTCCAGAACTTGTTGAATGAGGCCTAAATCATAGTCAGATTTATATACCTTTTGGTGGGCCATCATGTAACAAGCCCGACGAAGCTTATCTGCTATATAACTTAAGTCTAGCGCATCAGATAATTCTTGCAGGTTCATATTTCCCATTCGGGTTTGATAAACCATGAAAACATATTCTTCGTGAAGGCGAAAGTATTGGTTTCTATAAAATTGATCATTTCGGAAAGGCTGTTTTTCGTGAAGATCTCGAACAGAGCGTATATTTTTTTCAAAAAACTTGTTCAGTCGTTTTTTACGATAAACTTTAGACAAAACCATTTTGGCTTCCACTTCGTCCTGACTAACCTCTTGATAAATAAGGAATTCTTCCACTGCTTTCATCAAAAAATAAATTACCTGCCTCATTTTAGCATCATTAAACTCTTCGCGAGGATAAACCCACCGATAGGCAACAGACTTGGCAACAAATTCGTCTTTCCATAGGTGTTCATCCTCTATAAGGTAATTATAAAGGCGGATAACATCCTCCCGCTGGTTATGAGCAGGGGAAAGAACCCATTTTTTCAGCTCTCGAAACTCTCTTTTATTGCAGGTTCTCAATATTTCTATCAAACGACTCTTTTTCATGTATTTAATATATTTCACATGTATTCAACATAAAATCAACAAAAGCAAGTTTTAACAGTTTTTACAAACACACTTAAAACACTATAAATCAATCACTTAACAATAATATTTAAATTATTATAGTTTAAAAATACGAAAATTATGCTCAACAAACGTCGTAATCTGTCTTTGTTATCGGTATTATTTACCCTCATATTTGTAAGGTATTACAAGAGAAACAAACAAAAATTACTTCCTGTGTTAAGAACAAACTATATATCAGACATTTTCAAGCAAACGCTTCTTGCGCTTGTGTTGACGGTGTTTTGCTGTAATATAGCTTTTGGACAGGCGGTTGATGGCTGGGAAAAGTATTATGGCATAGAGGCAGGCTTCTCTTTAGGATATGACTGTTTACAAAATGAAGATGAAGGATTTATTATAGTAGGAGAGGCTGGCATTGGTAATTCCTACATGGTTCGAACAAATCCAGATGGAATGATTCACTGGGAAAATACTTACGACCTTGTTTCCAATGTATTAAACCACAGTTTTAAAGCAGTAACTCGTGTTACTGATGGATTTGTAGCAGTTGGTTACTCAGAAGCAACAGGGGGAGGAAGTAATGATGTATTTATTGTAAAAGTTGATGAAGACGGAGAGGTTATTTGGACAAAAACATATGGTAGTGGTGAAGACGAAGAAGCTTTTGATGTAGTCGCTACAATTGATAACGAATTGGCTGTAGTTGGTTTTTCTGAACTAGCAAACGGAAGTCGCAATGTTTATTTACTTAAACTGGACGCCGCGGGTGAATTAATATGGGAAAACACCTATGGCACGGACGATTATGATGATGAAGGTTATGCAATTATAGAAATTGACAACGCTGACCTCGTCATTACTGGAAAAACAGAAGTAAATACTGGCGTATCCCAAACGCTATTCTTACAAGTTGCTCCAAATGGAGATGAGATCCTATTTAATCAGATTTCAAATGGTGATGTTGGTAATGATATCGTTGCAGCTATTGAAGGAGGATACACCATTGCGGGTAGCGTGGCATCAGATGCTGTGATTCTTCACTTGGATGATTCAAACAACTTTGACTGGTCAAAAACATACGGAGGAGACAACTCGGATGTTTTCAACGCCCTAGTTCAGGCCAATGATGGAGATTACATCTTTGCCGGCTTTACAGAAACCTCTGCTTTAGATATTCAGGCTTATGGTGTAAAAACAGACATTAATGGTTTTACCGATAATGCAGATGAATGGGAAAAAGAATACGGAAGTACTAGTGACTTTAAGCTAGAAGGTTTTGAAACAGTTGTAAAAACCTTTGATAGAGGTTTCGCTTTTGTTGGAAACGCTGGAGATGCACTGGACTTCAATCCAGTTCTTCAAAACATGTATACCGCTAAAGTTAATAACCTCGGAGCATTATACTCCAATTACATTATCGGTAAGGTTTTTCTTGACCTCGACGGAAGCAACGACTTCACTCCAGGCGATGAGCCTGTAGAAGGATGGATCGTAGAAGCAATAAGTGAAGAACAGATTTGCTATGGAACTAGTAACATCGATGGAGATTATACTATCCTAACAGACACAGGGATGTACGACATCATTGTTAGAAAACCAAACGACTACTGGAACTCTCCTTCTACTATCGGTTTCAACATTCCCAACCCAAACGACACCTTCGATATCGACTTTGCAGTACAGGAACTCGAAGTCTGCACCGACCTCGAAGTTGACATTAGTACATCTGCCTTGGTACCAGGAGAAGCGGCACAGTACACCCTGACCTTATGCAACGACGGTACTTCCACGGCAATCGACCCTTATGTCGATGTTGAATTCGACGAAGCTTTTACTATAAATGGCGTTTCTGAAACCTTCTCTATTAATGGAAATGTGTTGAGAATCGATCCAGACAACCTTGACCTCGAACCTTTAGAGTGTAAAATAATAACTATTGATGTAACGCTGAGCAGTGATTTGATAGAAGGGGAAACACACTCTATGAAAGCTCATGCTTATCCAGATGAAATATGTGGAGCTAATAGTGGTGATGGTTCACACTTAGAAGTACGTGCAGAATGTGTTGGAAATGACGTAAATCTAATTATAAAAAATACTGGACTTCAGGCAATGAGTGCAGCCACTGACTTCATTATTGTTGAAGACATGGTAATGTTCAACCTTCCAGAACAAGTTGGCCCTTTACAACCAAACGAAGAAATTCTCGTTCCCAGAACCGCAAATGGTTCCACCTACCGCATCTGTGTAAACCAAACTCCTGGTCATCCAGGCGATAGCCGTCCGACGGCAGCTATTGAGGGTTGCGTTGCGGGGGGTGGTTCCTTCACTACTGGTTTCGTCAACCAATTTACTGAAGACGACTATGATCACTTTCTTTCCGTTGATTGCCAGGAAAACGTTAATGCATTATCACCTAATGAGAGTAGAGGCTATCCCAAGGGCTACAACTCAGTAACAGATTCACAAATTAAGAATGAGATTTCTCCATGTATTGATCTCAAGTATATCCACCGGTTTCAAAATACCGGCCCAGATACGGCAATCAGGGTGGTGATTCAGGATACACTATCTCGCTTCTTAGACCCTGCTTCGGTAAGGCCTGGTGCGAGTAGTCACGACTACCGTATGGAAGTCTACGGCTGTGGCATCCTGAGATTCACCTTTGACAACATATTTTTACCAGGTAGCAGCACTGATCCACAAGCATCACAGGTGTTTGTAAAGTATCGTGTTTCCCAAAGACCGAGCAACCCCGCCGGTGCAATAGTGGATAACAGTGCTGCTGCTTATTTTGATTACAAGGCTTCCGTGCATACGGACTCTATATACCACACCATCGCAGATGACTGTCCTAAACAAAGTTACGTAGATATTGATACGACCACTCACGCCATTTACCTAGAGAACGTGGAAGATGTAAACATCTTCCCGAACCCTTTCCAGGATATAATGACGGTAGAAATCATCGGTGATGTACAACTTGATAATGCCAGCTTCATTGTCTACGACCTTAGAGGTCGCTTAGTCAGAAGAGCAACTTTTACTGGAAAGACTTTCACTTTCAATCGCGAAACTATGGCGAGCGGAATGTATGTCTACCTAATCGAAGCGGAAGGCCAAATGGTCAGTACGGGGAAGATTATTGTTCAGTAATTCACAACATGTATTTGAGATTCATTTTTTTATAATTTTTTAGAGATTCAATTTAACCGATTTTAATTTTAACCGATTACCGATTTTAACAAGCATCCCAACAATCGATTTTTACTTTCATGAGATTATTTCAAATCGTATCACAGCTTAAGCGTTGTGATACGATTTTTTTTGTGCTTCCTCCACTCGGTCGCTACTAATGAATCTAAGTTGCAAGCGTTTGTTTATCCGCTCTGAATATATTTTATCATTGACGAATTAATTAAAAAAACCTTATTTACCTATCGTAATTTTAACACATAGGCACATGAGAGCACATAGCCTTCTATCGCAAAAGGGCACATAGTAAAAATGCTTCCTCCATATGGTCGAAAGGACAAGCTTCGCTGCATTTTTTGACATAGTTCACTCAGCTTTTCTTTTTCTTTATGAACTATGTAAGATTTACTGGAAGTAAATCACTATGTGTTCTTTGCGTTAGTGGGCTATGTGTTCTCTGTGCCTATATGTTTAAAAATCGCATCACA
The DNA here is from genome assembly GCA_964508085.1 of uncultured Saprospiraceae bacterium. GTDB lineage: Bacteria > Bacteroidota > Bacteroidia > Chitinophagales > Saprospiraceae > CALGLS01. Next base: position 6,497 of record CAZDTI010000133.1, read on the forward strand.
AGAGCCGCCTTCAGTGTCCGTAGGAATAAACAGCAATAAGATGTTTTTTTTATCTCCTCGGAATGACAATAAGTTCTTATGATTCTATTTATTTATTTATTTATTGCGACTAACAAGTTGAAGGGAAGTTTTGTTAATTAAACAACTTGCCGTAATAATTCAAATCTACTAATTCGCCTTTCGTTGTTTTATAATCTCTTCTAAGGGTACCCTCAAGGGTAAATCCAATTCGTTCAATTACACGAATGCTTCTTTTGTTTTGTTCCGCTGCTCGACAGTATAATTTTTTAAATTTGTGCTCTCTTACAATTTGATTAATTAAGCCTGTACCTAATGCTGTTATTAAGCCTTTCCCTTCAAAATTTGAGTCAATAAATGCTCCTAATTCTCCTTTCGGAATATCCCAGTTGATATTTTTCAGGTCTATTAAACCGATGATTTTGTTCGACTCGATTTCTATAATGAGATAAGGGAAATACTCTTTTCTGCTTATTTTCTCCTCAACTTCTTTACAATATTTTTGAGTATCACTTAGCGTTTTGGTTTTTGACAATGTGCCAGCAAAGAAATCTTCCAACCTATTTCGGTTGTTTTGTATTAGGGAGAAAAAGGCTTGACTTTCATTTTCTGAAAGTAACTGGAGTTTATAATTACTTGAGTTATTCATTCTATTCTGTTTGCTTTTATTTATTTTGAGAACAAAAGTAAACCTAGCATTTTTTACTTTATTAAATCTTGACTGAAGTCAAGATTTATAGATTCGAGAAAGGCTTTCTGGACTCATTCGCAAATAGGATGCAATATATTTATGAGGTACTTTCTGGAATAAAAGTGGCTGCCTTGAAAGCACTCTTTGAAGTCTTTCTTTAGGAGAACTACAAAGTAGGTCTTTTTCTCTTTCTAAGTGCCAAAGAGATAATTCAGAAAGAGCTCCAACCCAAAGTTTAGAGATCTCCAGATCACTTTGAATGAACTCATTAAATTTTTCTTTTGATATAACTTTGGCTTTGGTTTTTTTAATACATTGAATATTTAAGGATGAGGGCTCAGCGGTAAGAAAAGAGTGGAGATCTGAGATCATGGATCCATCAAATCCAAAGTACATTGAATGTTCGATGTCATTTTCTATAAAATATACGTGAACACAGCCTTTTTCTATAAAATATAAATTAGTGTTTATCGACTGACCTTCTTTAATATAATCCCATCGATTTAAAGATATATGCTTATCCCATATTTCTTCTTCATTAATTCTTTGTTTCAACAATTGAATCGACTTCATAATATTGGGACATTTAAGGTTTACTTATATTGATTAAGCACCTATTTCGTTTTATTAAATTAACGCGCTCAAATATATCACTTGATGCTAAAGGGGCGACATTACTTTGGCTCGGAGAAAGTCTCAAGTTCCGAAGAAACCTTGATATTCATATTGTTCGTTTACATGGTTTTACCAACAATAGGAAAAAAGCAATTATTTCCTTCCATAAACCCATTGGACAAATTTAGCTGATCCTACGTTATCTTACTGTGCCTCGGATCTTTCAATAAACAGTACCAATTATTCTACAGTTATGAAAACAACATTAAAATCAACCCTTCTATTCTTTACATTTCTTTTCTCCTTTTCCCTAAATACCAACGCCCAAAGTTGGGAAAAAACATTTGAGCTCAGTGGTTCTTTAGCCAAAGGTTTTGACGTAGTAGAAACTTCTGACGGAGGTTTTGTCATGTGTGGCGAATTGGATCTTCCTACCGGCGCCCCTCGCCACTACATCTGGGCAGTGAAAGCTGATGCAAATGGTAATGAAGCTTGGTCTCGGGTTTACAATTATAATGCGATTAACCAAGAAGAAGCTAAGGCATTAGTAGCGACTCTTGATGGTGGTTTCTTAATTGCCGGTAATACTATGTCTAATACTCCACAGGTATTAAAAATTAGTGCTTCGGGCGATTCTCTTTGGAGAAAGAAATATGATTTGACCGACCCTGCAAAGGCAAACTCTATTATTCCCAAACCAGATGGAAGCGGCTTTCTTTTAGCTGGAAGCAAACTCACAGGCATTATTAATTCAAGCTTCTGGGTTGCTTCTATTGATAATGAGGGCGAATTGTTATGGGAAGAATCCTACCCTTCTCTTAATGACATTGAAACCAAAGCAATGGAAATAGAAACGACTGCCAGTGGCAACTATTTGCTCTGCGGGTCTATTCAATTTTCAAAGGTGGCAATACTCAAAATTAATGCAGACGGAACAGAAATATGGTCTAAATCACACCAACTATCTACTGCTGACGAAGGGATCTCTATTGAAGAAATGATCAATGGAGAAATATTACTGGGAGGACATTCTACTGGTTTCGCGGGAAACACTCCATTCCTGCTACATTTAGATGCTGATGGAAACGAAATCGACCAACCCATCATAGATGTAATTAACTTAGGAGCAGTAAGCGACATCGAAAAAACTTCGGATGGCGGTTATATATTAACAGGATCTGGTTTTTCCTTTTGGAGTGGTATTGATACAGAGCCCGGGTTCATACTCAAACTAAACGCTGACCTCGAACCTCAGTGGGATAGCGTATTTTCCAACAGCCAAACTCAGGGTACTGCGGTTCTGGAAACTGCTGATGGTGGCTTCATCATGAGTGGCTATAACGAGACTGGAATGCTGCTCAAAAGAATAGCAGGGATGACGAATAATAGTGAAAATGTATTCTTCAAAAATGATTTAGCTGTAAATGTCTACCCGAACCCAAGTACGGATAAAGTTATTTTTAAATTTTCGGAAAAGGATTTATCAGCGGATTTGAATTTGGAATTGTATAGTCCCGAAGGCCGTTTGGTCCGGACGCAAGTGGTCGATGAGGCTGTTGAAATCTTAGAAGTTGCAGAGTTAGCTGCGGGGACTTATTCATATGTTGTTAAGAATGAAAAAGGAGAAATGAAGACGGGGTTGATTATTCTGAGATAAAAAATGTACTGAGAATAGGTACGCTGTATTCACCGGATGGCTTTGAGGCCATCCGATGAATAAGACAAAAAAAGCCGATCTCTAAGAGACCGGCTTTTTTAATATCTATATTTCAAAAGACGTATTAATCGTCCTTTTTCTGCATTTCGATTTTATTCAACAACAAAGCAGCCTTCATTAAGAAGTCGTCTTTGTGTTCTTTGAATTCTTGGTGTACCATCAGTAAGCGGGCAGCATCCCAAGCCGCGGCTCCAGGAATAATTTGCTTAGCCGCAATTGGGTGCAAACGGTATTGGCAGTTATTAGAACGCACGTGCGTTTCAGAAGCCTGGAAACCGATTACTTTCGCCAATTTGTTCAGGCTGAAAAGGTAGTTTGTTTCTTTAGTGATGTCTTTCTGTAGATCGTGGATGTAATATCCTCGGAAATCAACGAAAGATTTTTCACAAAGGAAGATATCTCTTCTGCCATCAAAAGTGATGATATTTCGGAAACGATATTTTCGGAAGTTTTTCATGAAGAAGCCTTTCACCCATTTCTTTCCTGGTCGAAGGAAAAAGAAGGCCTGATCAAGGTCTCGTTCAGAAAGCTGGAACTCTTCATCGTAAGGTCTTGATCGGTGAGATTTCATATTGTAAACTTCCCTAACCTTTCCTATGGTGTTACCCAGTTCGTTGGTTTTGGAATATACGTTTACAATATCCACATCCACATTGATCGGCATGCTTTCGAGGAAAATTCGGTTGGTTGTTGGTTCAAAAACGAGGAGAGACACTTCACTAATCGCGTAAAAGTTTGGGTACCCTCCGTAGATATTTCCGTATTTGAGTTCTAAGAATGCAATGTTGTCCACGGCTGTAATGTATATTTAAGATAAAAAACAAGTTATTGGGATATAAGGGGCAATATATTACTATTTTAGCTAATAGTAGCAAATGTAGGCATTATAGTAACAAAAATCTCCCACTTTCATAAATCTTTTCGTCATCGGCGTAAATTTCTCCTCCGTTTACCATATCTGCGATCATATCCCAGTGTATAGTTGACTCATTCCTGCCACCTGCCTGAATATAGCTTTGACCGATGGCCATATGCACCGTCCCGCCAATTTTCTCGTCAAACAGAATATTTTTGGTAAATCGCTTAATATTATAGTTCGTACCGATCGCTGCTTCTCCAAATCTTCGGGTTCCGGCCATACTAAAAATCTGATCTAAAAACGCTTTTCCTCTTTTCGCTTCCCATTTTTCAATATATCCATCTTTTACCCATAAGGTAACCCCTTCTACCTCATTTCCCATATAAACGGCAGGATAAGAATAATGAATTGTTCCATTAACCGAATCTTCTACTGGAGAGGTGTATACTTCTCCCGAAGGCATATTCGTCTGACCGTCGGAATTGATCCAGGTGCGTCCTTTCGTAGAGAAACTGATATCTATTCCATCCCCTTTATACTGAACTTTTTCCCTTTTGTTAAGAACGTCAACGATTTTCTGTTGATTTTTACGCACCTCCAGCCAAGCTTGTACAGGATCGTCTTCAAAAAGGTTACAAGCGCCAAAGACAAATTCTTCATAGGCTTCCAAAGACATTCCTGCATTTTGGGCAGCAGCCATCGTCGGATACTGACAAAGATTCCGTTTCAAATCACGAGTAGCCGTTCTCTTGAAATAAGATTGATTGATGACAGCATTAGCCGCTTTCACCAATTTTACTTTTTCCGGATCATTCTCCTGCCCTTCATATAAATTAAAAGGTGCTCGGATATGCAAATAAGCATCGAAGTTATCTATTGCCTCTTTGTAAAAAGGAGAGACACGTTCAAGTTGATCGGTACCTGCTTCTTTTATGAAAATACGACCTTCTTCCCGAAAAGCTAATTTAGTTTCTACATGCGCTCCTGCACGCAAAGCATGACGGTATACTTCTCGGACTAAAGGTTCTGCTAAAGTGGTACTTTTAATATAGAGACGATCGCCTTTTTGAATATCAAGGCAATAATGCACCAGCAACTGGGCATATTTAGAGAGGGTTGGGTTCATTTAATTGACTGTTGTTACTTTACTACCTACTACGCTATTAATTGAAACATGTTCTGTTAACAAACGAATAAATAGTTTAGTTGCGCGTTTTACTTAAGTACTTTGCAAAATAGTTAAAAGCGATAGAAACAACAAGCTTAAATTATATTATTATGAAAACAACCTTTACCACCCTATTCTTCCTTTTTATTTTCATCATTCCTACAATGGCCACCCATAATAGAGCTGGCGAAATTGCTGTCCGGCAGTTGGATGATTTGACTATTGAAGTTTCTGTGTTTACTTATACCAAACTGAGTAGTGTTCCAGCTGACAGAGATACCATTTCTGTCAATTGGGGAGACGGCAATATAGAGCAAATCCCCAGAGTCAATGGTATTGACGGCGATGGAGAGCCAATGGAAAATGATACAAAGAAAAACATTTATCAATACACACATACTTATTCTAATATAGGAAGCTTCCTCATTAGTGTAACTGATCCAAATAGAAATGCGGGCATTTTAAATATCAATGCGCCTCTTCCAGAGAACGTGCCTTTCCATATTCAAACAGAATTCACATTAGTCAATATGACTCCCGGAACAATCAACACCAGTCCTACCCTGCTGGAAGCTCCTGTCGATATTGCCTTTTTGGGCCAGCCGTTTGTTCATGTTCCAAATGCTTTTGATCTCGATGGCGATAGTCTTTCCTATAGTATTACGACTCCTCTTTACGATGTCAACTTGGATGCTCCTAATTATCAATTCCCAACTTCACTAAATCCGGGCCCAAACAATATTATGTTCCTAGATCCAGTAACTGGGGTACTGACTTGGACTAGTCCTCAATTTGCCGGAGAATATGTAGTCGCTATTTTAATCACCTCTTATCGGAACGGCCAAGAAACCGATAGAATGATACGAGATATGCAGATACTGGTGAAAGACGAAAATGAATTGGCTTCCCAAATTGCTTACTTAGGGGCGGAAGAAGATGTAGTCAATCCTGTATCCTTAGGAGATACGGTCCGCGTTACTTTTGACATTTCAGAACCGGATATGGATGAGGACTTATTCATCACTTCTACTTGTGGGCTGTACAACTTTTACAACAATAATGCTACATTTGAAACTGACATAATTGACAACACCGGAACTGCTGTATTTGAATGGGTGGTAAAAGAGGAACATCTAAGACAGTTCCCTTACCAGTTAGTTGTTCAGGCCAGTGGCTCAGAGGATTCAGATGCCATATCTTCTTTTGCTGTTTTCCGTTTTAGAACAACTGATGTCGTCTCTTCTGACGGTGAACCTGTTTTGACCAGCATCAAGGCCTATCCGAATCCAGCTAAGGATTTATTTTTTATAGAAACAGACTTATCTTATCCTTTGAATTATTTGATCATAGATAGTAAAGGGAGTCTGCTTAGAAAAGGTGTTATAACCGAAGCACAGCATCCGATAGATATTTCTAGTTTATCAAATGGCTATTATTATATTCAACTATTCGATAAGAATCAAAATAGTGTACAGACTCCTTTAGTTATTAGTCGTTAAGTTTTACAGTGACCATTGGGCCGTCTTGGTCGTTTTTACATTTTTTCTTATTTTCGTTTAAGGTAATTATCTGAATGCTGTTTGACCAGAGTTAGATGTACCTTGCTGCCAAAAAAGCAGCTTATAAAAAGGAAAGAAAACGACCAAAAGAACCAACACCCCGAAATGACCAAATCCATCGCTGTCCTCCCCTTTGTCAACATGAGTGCCGATCCCGATAATGAATACTTCAGTGACGGCATCACTGAGGAAATCATCAATGCATTAACAAAAATAGAAGGGCTGAAAGTAATTGCCCGTACCTCTTCATTTTCATTTAAAGGAAAAAATATTGATGTACGAATAATCGGCAATGAATTGGGCGTAATAACGGTGTTAGAGGGAAGTGTACGAAAAGCTCAGAATCGAGTACGCATCACTGCGCAGTTGATCAAAACCGATGATGGCTCCCACTTATGGTCAAAGAATTTCGACCGCGAACTAGAAGATATTTTTGCCATACAAGATGAAATCAGTCTGCTTATTGCTGATCAGATACGAGAGAATTTTGGACATTTAGAAATTAAAGAAAGTCTTGTAGGCATACCTGACATCAGTATAGACACCTATCAACTTTACCTCAAAGGAAGATACTATGTAAACAAATTCAATCCAGACTCCATAAAGGAAGGGATCGCTATATTGCAACAAGTGTTAGAACAAAAGTCAAATTTTGCGCTAGCCCATGTAAGCATTCACTATGGCTATAACATCATGGCCGCAGCAGGTTTGATGCCTGTAAAAGAAGCGCTGACTATTGGAAAGCAACATCTTGATCGTGCCTTGGAATTAGATGACAAACTACCTGAATGTTACCATTCCCTTGGCTGGCACAGCCTGAATAACGATTGGGATTTCACCAGTGCTACAAAGTATTTAATGAAAGCCATTGAATTGCGTCCGGGCTATGCAGATGCACATCAAAAACTATTCATCAACCTGGCATTAGAAGGAAAGCTAGATACGGCCTTTGAACATATTAACGTTGCACGGCAGCTTGACCCTTTGGCGGCCATTAACAATTATTTTACCGCTTATTATTTTTACTTGAAAGATGATTTTGAAAAAGCGAATTTATTCTTTGACAAAACTTTTGAGATTGAATCTACATTTATTGTTGGCTATTCCATTTACGCTTTGGCATTAACTCGACAAAAGCGTCCAGACGCTATCTTAGCAAAAGCGAATGGTATTCCGGATATGGACGGTGCAGAGGTAGAGCGATTAATCATGCGTACAATAGCGCATTGCCAGATTAACAACCAAGAAGAAACAGGGCCTGAGCTAAAAAAACTACGTGCGGGCTTAGATGGCCCTTACAGAGAACGCATTCGTTTTTTCTTAATTTACATAGAAACTATTTTGGGGGAATATGATCGAGCCTTTGATTTAATTGAAGCAGGAATTAAATATCAGGAACCACTGATGACTTTATTAAAAGTAGACCCTCTTTTAAAAGAACGGCTTCCAAAGGATAGATTTCAAAAGGCATTAAAAATCATTTATCGCTTATCAGACCATAACGCTCCTTTCAAAAAAAATGAATCCATTTCTAAACTAAGTGCTTCGGAAGTCCCAGAGGTGCTATCACAGTTGGATCAAGAAATAAATTTGGAAAAAATATTTCTTGACCCATCACTTTCCTTGCGACAATTGGCGGAAAAAATAGACCTTCATCCCAACAAACTCTCCTGGCTACTTAATGAGCATATCGGTAAAAACTTCAATGAGTATATCAACTCTTTTCGTTTGGCAACTTTCAAAGAGAAATCATTGGACCCCAAGAACAGTCACCTCACCCTGTTGGGCTTAGCTTATGAGAGCGGCTTTAATTCCAAAACAGTATTTAATTCTTTTTTTAAAAAAATGGAAGGCGTTACTCCAAGCGCTTGGGTAAAATCGAAAAAATAAAACCCGAAGCTAAAACCAAAAAGTTAGGTACGACTCTTTAATTTCAAAAAGTACCAAATCCCACCAAAAAGTCCGCAATCTCATTTCCGCACGATTAACCCCCAACTTCACTTCATCTTTGCATTGTCAATACGATAAACTATTCATCAAAAAAAATGACAATGGAAAACACAATCAAAATTCCAGGCTTCCTTCATGAAATTCACGGCAAACAATCTAACTGGTTAGATATCATCACCATTCATCTATATGCTTTATTGGCAATCGGTGCCCTCCTTTTTCTGACAAACGACTTAGCACTTCCTTCTTGGAAAGAATGGGTACTAATCGCTTTAGCTTATGATTTAGGAGGAGGTGTGTTAGCAAATTTCACTTATTCAACAAAAAAACATTATCAAAGTAGAAAAAGGAGAATCGTCTTTTTATCGCTCCACTTTCTGCAGCCCCTTTTTATGATCTGGGTATTTCCTGAACAAACAATTGGCATTGCAATCTTTTCAGGCTTCACTATTTTTTCAGCTTTTATTGTCGACGCCATACAAGATGCCCAAAAGCAATTAATCATTGGTGCATTCCTTACGTTCACCGGCATCATTGGATTACTAACCATCCCTATAGAATGGAATTCCTCTTTGCTATTATTATTAACCTTATTCCTTTTAAAGCTACCCCTTTCTTTCTCGGTAAGGTGGCATAATCTAGGAAAAATAGACTTCTAAAATCAACTAATTTCCTTTCAAACTTTAATTAAAAAATAAATTTAACCTCGGTCATTGAAGTCATTGAATTGCTACTGAATTAACCAGCAGCGACCAGTAAATCCTATGGCCACAAAACTCAAAATTATGAAAAATTCAATCTTATTTTTATTTGTCACCGTTCTTCTTTCTTCTAGTATTTTTTCTTGCAACAAAGACGACGATAACAACTCAGTTACAACTCCTCAGTACATTACTACACCTGCGGAATTAAGCAGCGCCCTAACTGAAATTTACAATAATGCTAATGCACCCGGCTTCGCAGTATCGGTAGTAAAAAACGATAACATCCTTTTTCAGAAATCATTTGGAAAAGCAGACATCGAAAACGACAAAGCCTATACCAATCAGTCCACTCAATTGATTGGCTCCATTAGTAAGACCTTTGTGGCGGCTGCAATTGTAAAAGCCATTGAACAGGGACATTTTACTTTAGAAACAGACATCAATGACATCTTACCAGTAGTGGTAAAAAATCCGAAACATCCCAACAGCATAATTCGGGTAAAGCACTTGGTTACACATACCTCTGGATTGCTTGATGAGGAAGAAGCATACTTCCAAGCTTATCATATTTTGCCCGGCGAAGATTTGTCAACAGCTGGTTCGGATTTATTGCAAAATGGTTTGGGACTCCAGCAAAGAGAAGGCATTCCTTTAGAAGAGTTTTTAGGCGAATATTATCTCGAAGATGGTGTTTTATACAGTGCCAACAACTTTGCTGAGACGGCTCCCGGCACCACTTGGAATTATTCTAACATTGCTACTTCATTGGCTGCCTATTTAATTGAAGCAGCTACAGAAACGACCTTCAAGGAATACGTTGCAATAAACATTTTAGAACCATTGGGCATGAGCAACACCGCTTATGATCTAGCAGAGCTGAACGCTGCCAACCTCGCTACATTGTATTGGGATAAAGACACCGCACTCCCCCACTACGCCAACGACTCTTATCCCGATGGCAGCATTCGATCCAGCAATGAAGACCTGACCAAATTTCTACTAGATATGATGAAAGGAGCTAAAGGCCAATCCACCACTTTGTTTTCCGCAGAAAGTTATGATTTGCTATTTGAAGCCTTGCTTCCCAATGGAGTAACACCTCAAGGAGTAGCTCAAAATCAGGGGATATTTTGGTTCTTAAATAACGGCGACATTAAACATGATGGCAGTGACCCAGGAACGACCTGCAACTTGCAATTTGATGAAACGGGCGATACGGGTTACCTCCTCATGACCAATATGGATGCATCCACTAACGAACATCAAACGGCTTACTTTGATTTGGCTGGAAAAATTCACAACGCTATTACAGAATTTGTTGAAGCAAATTAATAAAAAGGTAAAAAACTATTTAAAATTTTAAATGGATAACCTTCTTAGACATTTTATAATTGTTTGAATTATGGGGAATCATATTTAGCTATTATCTTAGCTCTATCAGTAACTGTACAAATTAATTCTACTATGAAATAATTTTGTCCAATTACTTACCCATAAAATAACCAATGAATTATATAGCAATAAACCTGTATCAGAAAATGATAAATTATGCGCTGTTGGAAGGTATGACAGCGGATGAATTTAAGGATCTTCCCATTCCAATTGAATCTATGGAAGACATACAGGCAGTCCCGGCAGATGTTTTTTTTGAACTGCACGAGATGTTAGATTCGAGACTTGGTTCAGGGTTTTCTGTACGAGTTGGTCAACAAATGAAAATGGATGATTATGGGGTCTTAGGTCTATCCTGGAAGACCTGTTCGAAAGCTGGAGAAATATTCGAACGATGCGAGCGCTATTTTCATTTGTTGTCCAACACTTACGTCTTTAAAGTAGAAAAAGAAGGTGACCTGTCTAAAATTTATCTGTACCGTGACGCTCATCGTCGAGGAGTGGAACTATCTAATGAGGCTACCTTTTCTGCAACGATTGTCGTACTCAAAGCGATGACTGAGAAGGACATCAACCCGCTTAGTATCTCCTTCAAACATAGTGCGCCTAGAGAGATGGAAAGTTATCATACTGCTTTGAATTGTCCCGTCCTTTTTGATCAAGCACATAATTTTATGGTTTATAAAACCATTGATCTGGAAACCCGTACGGCAAAAGCGGATATCAGTATTAATAAATTCTTAGTAGAAAGAGTTGAAGAAAAAACCAAGGGTATAGAAATCAGCACTTTAAAAATAGTCTCAGACGTCGAAAGCCTCATCAAGGATGCGCTTCCTGGTGGAATTCCCAGTATCATTCAAATTGGAAAACACATGGGAATGAGTAGCCGTACACTTACCAGGAGGTTATCAGAAAGAGGAGTCACTTTTAGAGACTTAATAAAGCAATCTCAAGAAAAAACATCAAAGAATCTACTCAAAGATTCGTCTTACTCTATTGGTGAAATAGCCTTTGAAACTGGCTTCTCCGAACAAAGTGCTTTTAGTCGTGCTTTCAAACGATGGACTGGCCAATCTCCCCTCAGCTATCGTAATCCTCAATAAAAAATCATTTGGCTTAATGTGTCAAAACCTTGGCTGATAAGGTCAAGCGAAGGGCCTGATATTAGCCCAATTTTGCTTCTGTAACACAAACAGTAGTAAAATGAAAAATGTATCAATTCATCTATGCTTAGTTGGATTCTTGATTTCCAACTTCTACCTCCTCACAGCATTTAGTCTGTCAGACTCCACTATTGATGCCACAGAAAAACCGATGGTCTACGAACCTGAACCTGACTTGCAACAAGCGGCTTTCCAAGTACTTAAAACGAAGTGCAAGGTTTGCCACAAAAAGAAAAATCCTTTTAAAATCTTTTCCTTAAAAACATGGATCGGCATGCATCGAAGATTCACAAGCAAGTCTTCGTCTATGGCCGAATGCCAAAAGGTAAAGAAGTTGACCAAGGAAGAATATCAAACACTTAAAACATGACTTAAATCAAAAAACATCTATTAATTATGGAAATTTCACTCAAATCATTCACCCTATTTACAGCAGTCGTATTAACAGGTCTTTCCGCAGGTTTATTTTATGCCTGGTCAGTATCTGTCATTCCTGGAATTCGAAAAGTGATAGACATCACCTACTTAGAAAGCATGCAATCCATCAATCGAGCCATCCTCAATCCTGCGTTCTACTTAACCTTTATGGGTAGCCCTCTGGTATTGGCTTTAAGTACTTTTCAGCATTTTAAATCCGGAACAACATTTTGGATTTTATTAGCGGCCACCTTAGTCTATTTGGCCGGCACATTTGGTGTAACCGTTTTTGGGAATGTACCACTTAATGATGCTTTAGATGCCTTGGATTTAGTAGAACTTAGTAATACGGAGAAAAACAAATTCAGAAACTTCTACGAAACAAAGTGGAATCGCTTGCACTGGGTAAGAACACTATTCTCCGTACTTGCATTTGTCTTCTCAATACTCAGTCTATTTATTTAACTCAACAATTAAGGGATGTGGAATTAATAACTGTCCGGTTTGGCAGGAAATAATTGGAGCTACTCTTCACAAA
>CAZDTI010000134.1:0-19108 GCA_964508085.1 uncultured Saprospiraceae bacterium
TCTTCCAGAGTCTTGCGTATGGTTCGTGTTTTCTTAGCGGTTTTCGTTTGTTTAGAAGTCCATTTTTAGGCGGAGGTTTATTCTTCGACCGGTTAGATAATTGGGTATGGCAAATTGGGAATTATAGACCGTTTTGATCCAAGTGTTAGAGGCGGCGTTTTGCACTTTTAGAAGATTGAAAACTTCTAAGCTTAGCCAGGTGTTTCTGGAAAAGCGGAGCGGATGCCTTGGTTTGGTGTAGCGCCAGCCTTCTTTCCATAGTAAAATGGAGAAACCGATATCGACTCGATGATAAGCGGAAAAACGGTAAGTATTTCTGAAGGTCACGTTGTTGTCTTTTAATCCATAGGGTAATCCAGTTCCGAAGGATAGATTGATGTGTGTCTTGAAGTTTTTATTTTTGGGGAGATAATCCTGAAAAAACATATTCAAGGTCATGAAGCGATCAGTTGGCCTTGGTGCATCGTTTACCTCTTCAGCTTCTGGTTCTCCAAATTCTCGGCGCATGTGTTGTACACCATCTAACTTTTCTCGGGCACGAAGGAAAGACATATTAATCCAGGATTCTGCTCCGGGAACAAATTCTCCATTTACCCGCATATCTATTCCTGTGATATAACCTGTGGCATCATTCTCTCCCGAGTAACGGATTTTTACATTGTCTACGTCGTAGGAGATGAGATCCCAGAGTTGTTTGTAGTATATTTCTGTGATGAACTTGAATTTCTTGGGGCTGTATTTTCCAAGATAAAAGTCCAGCGTCATCCCTCCTACAATATGAAAGGATTTTTGGGCTCTGACATCATTACTGACTACTCCTTGAAGGTTTCTAAGCTCTCTATAGAATGGAGATTGGTAATATAAACCAGTCGAAATTTTATACGAAATATCTCTTTTTGAATTTAGCGGTTTATATAAGAACTGTGCACGTGGGGTTACAAAAAACTCCTTATTCAAATCCCAGTACTGACCTCTTAGCCCTACTGATAGTTTCATTTCATGAATACTGTCTTTTTGATGGGTGAAAGTTTCTTGAACGAACGCACTGTAACGGTTAGAGTTCAAAGAATTAGTTGTTTTTAGAACCGATTGTATTCTCACCTCACTGGTATCGAATGCGATGGAGTAACCAGCGGAATCCAAGCGCTCCCATTCATTCAATTCATCATCTATTCTTTCGTTTTGAAATTTGACACCCCATTGTAAAAAGTGGCTCCCGGAAACACCTTGTTTTGTATTTGTAAATGGAATCTCCAATCCGCCTTTTATTTGTCCATTTAATACATTGGATTGCAAGGCATTTCGGGCATATTGATGTTGGGTTCCAGTTCCTAAAACAGAAACGACTTCCCCAAAATTATCAGAGCCAAGATCAGATTCTATTTCTCCTAAACGATAATCACCAATGATGTCAAAACGCTCGGTTTCGTCTGATTGGTAAGCCGATGCAAGGAATTTCAGATAAAATGGATTCTTCTCTCTGTCTGGCAAATAAGTAAACGAAAGTCCTCCCATCGTTGTGGTAAATTCGTCAACTTCTTGACCTTCAAATACCGTGAATAGTTCCAACGCAAAATCAATTAGCCCTAAGGCCGTTGATCTAGTGGCTGGGATAAACTGGTATTCAGATTTATTATAGTTCCCTAAAAAACCAACTTGCCAATCACGATTGATGTCATAAGTTAGATAGGTTTGAATGTCTACAAAGTTGGGGGTGTACTCTCCAGTTACGTCTAGTGACCCCAATAGGTATTTTGTTGTTTTGTAACGAGCTCCTGCTAAATACCGGAATCGGCGGTAGCCAGATGAATCTACCCTTGCGGAGCCTTCTACGTGAGCAGAGGCGCCCAGAAAGCTCATTCCGATAGAGCTGCGTAGAGAATCTGGTCGTTTATATTTAATGTCCAAAACGGAGGATAATTTATCTCCATAAATCGCTTGAAAACCTCCAGAGGAAAAAGACAAGTCCCGAATCAGATCGATGTTGGCGAAAGTCAAGCCTTCTTGCTGTCCAGAACGAATCAGTTGTGGTCGGTATATTTCAAAGTCATTTACATAAACCAAATTTTCATCATAATTTCCACCTCTTACGTTGTATTGAGAAGAAAGCTCTCCTCCGGTTCCACTATTGGTTCCCAGTGCGATATGTGGAAGTACGGATTCAAAATTTCCGGTTGTGATGGGGATGAGTTTGAGCTCAGTTACTTCTTCTTTGATCATTCCTTCTTCTTCGAGTCGGCTTTCTGTTACTTCCACTTCTATCCCTGCGTCATTGGATTGCATAGCTACATCTATTCGCTTTCGAGCTCCAGCTTTTAAGGGATTCACCGTTACTTTTGTTTCTTCGTATCCGATTCTGGTGAAGACGATTTCTACTTTTTTGTCTGCTGGTATTTGTAACTGGAATTTACCATTGGCATCTGCATTGGTGGAAAGGGATGGCTTTCGAATGAAAATGGTTGTAAACTCAATCCCTTCGCCAGTTGTCGCATCAGTTACTTTCCCGACAATAGTGGCGTCCTGGGCTTGGAGAACAGTGGTGAAGAGGAAGAAGAGTATGATATAGAATAGGCGCATATTTTTTGTTTTTTCGGTCCCTGCGGCTTTCAGCCTGGGGCCCCGAGCTTGAGGCTCGGGGTTAATGTAGGTTTGACTCTTCCAGAGTCTTTCGTATGGTAGTTGGACGTGGAGTATGCTTTTTTGTGTGTATACGGGGGATGGAGGCTTTTGGTTGTGTTTACACTACCAGGCCGCCAACCGACTTCATTCGGTCTATTGTTTCTATGGGGTTTTCTGCTTTGAAAACGGCACTTCCGGCTACTAGGACTCTTGCTCCTGCTTTTACTAACTCTTCTGCATTTTGTAAACCTACTCCCCCATCTATTTCTATGATGGTTTTTGCATTTTTTGTCGTGATCATTTCGTGTAATTGTCTTGTTTTAGGGAGCGTTTGATATATGAATTTTTGGCCACCGAATCCTGGATTTACAGACATCAGGCAGACCAGATCAAGGTCTTCGATGATATTCTCCAGGACAGAAACAGGTGTATGTGGGTTTAGAGCAACTCCCGCCATAGCGCCTGTGGCTTTTATCTGCTGGATGGTACGGTGTAGATGTGTACAAGCTTCGTAGTGAACAGTGATTACATCGGCTCCTGCTTCCCGAAATTCTTCGATATAGCGCTCCGGTTTTTCTACCATAAGGTGAACATCGAGTGGTTTGGTCGCTATTTTTTTGATGGCTTTTATAATGAATTGACCGTAGGAAATATTGGGTACAAAATTACCATCCATAACATCAAGGTGAAACCAGTCGGCGTTGCTGTTATTGATCATTTCTATTTCTTCTCCCAGACGAGTAAAATCAGCTGCGAGGACGGAAGGTGCGATAAGATGTTTCATGTCGTAAAGGTAAATTAAGTATTAGATATAAAGTAATTTAGCTTGTTGTTAGTTCGGGGTCAATGTCTATCGGTTGACATAAAAAATATTAGACTTGGGCGATTTGTTACTATCTAAAAAAAGGCCGTCTAAAAATCGAAAGGTTTACAACCTAAAATTCCTATCTTAGCTTATAAACCAGAATCAATTATAGTTTAGTAGCAAAGTAAAAATTATTATTAGAACTCAACTTTAATTTCTAATATTATAATTTTGAATATTAATCGTAGAAATTGAGTTTTGAAGACTTTTTTCAGCTAAAAAGAGCGTTTTCTCTATAGCTTCTATTAAATTCTTCATTAAATCAAAACGAGTCTGATCATGCAAAATAAAACTTTAAACATTTTACTTATAGAAGATAATGTCTCTACTGCTTTAGATATGGAAATGAAGCTGACAGAGATGGGGCATTCTGTTATTGCTACAGTTGACCGAGGCGACAAAGCGCTGAATTATATTAGTGATTCCAACTTAGATATGGCGATTATTGATATTGGTTTAAGAGGAGCTATTGATGGCGTTCAGGTGGCAGAACAATTTAGAAAATTCCTGATCCCCATTATTTTTTCTACGGCCCGTCAGGATACTGATACTTTTGAACGAGCACAGGCCGTATCACCACTCGCCTATTTGGTAAAGCCTTTTGACAAATTAACTTTGCAAAGTTGCCTAGATCAGGCCATCCGATTAAAGGCTAAGAAAGCGGAAGAAAAAGCGGAAGAACCGGTTGTACAAACCAACGATTTTTTCAAGGATTATTTTTTCATAAGGAGTAAAGGTTCTTTACATAAAATAAAGTTTGGAGATATTGATTATATCCAATCGGATCGAAATTATAGTATGATTCATGTGAATGGACGTAAGTTTGCTGCTAAAATTTCCTTGAACAACCTGATCCAAAAATTGCCCATTAATAAATTTGTTCGCGTTCATCAAAGTTATATTGTTTCCTTTTCTAAAGTGGACAAGATTAATGTGAATGAGGAGACAATTAGTATTGCAGATGTGACTCTTCCGATGGGGAAAACCTATAAGTCTACTTTGATGAAACGGATTAATAGAATTTGAATTAATGTTAACTGTTAACGAAAACGAAAACGAAAACTTCCCACTTTCGTATAATTACCAATACGCTATCGAAAACTGCCTTCTAACGTGCGTTAGAAGGTAGTTTTCGTTTTAGTTAACAGTTTTCGTTTTATCACTATATTTGCTTCGTGAAAAACCATCTACTCTCCTTCTTACTTTGCTTTCTATCCCTTTCTGCTTTTGCCCAAGAGCATGCCATCACGGTTCAGCATTTGACGATTGAAGATGGGCTTTCCAACCGATTTGTAAACTCTGTTTTTCAAGATACTGAAGGCTTTATCTGGATTGCGACCAACAATGGAGTAAATCGTTGGGATGGAAATGAGATGAAAGTATTTGTGGAATACAGTACCGTTAGACAAGTAATGGAGGACGAGTTGGGTCGAATTTGGTTTCAGTTTGCCGATGACAGTGGTACATTCTTAGAAGAAACTAATAAATTTGCTATTCACCAATCTGACCTTGGTTCCGATTCATTGCGAGCCGATGAGTGGTCTGTTTTTGCCAATCTAAAAGGCACTATGATCTTGCGTTCGCGAAAAGATTCACTGCTTTATTCTTACACGGATCGATTGAACCTACTCCCCGAAGCCTCTGCTTTATTCAAAAATAGCAACTCCCGTTCTCTTATTCCCGTTTCCAAAGATCGTTTTTGGAAAATAGACAGACAACGAATTACCCTTTTCGACTTGAAAGGAACCATACATGACACTGATAGTATTGCGGAGCCGTATTTCTATTTACAAACAGGGGTTGTGGAGAAAGGTATTTTCCAATATTCAGCCATTCGCTATATCAAAGAAGATGGACTGCCGCAGATTCGCTATAAGCATTATCAAAAGGAACTTGGTCTACCATCACAACCTAGTTCAACTTTTGCGCCACTCACTATTCCTAACAATAATCTTCCTTACCAAAGAGCTCCTTTCAAAAAAGAATTAAAAGGGGGGGGCATTTGGGAGCGAAATATGAACTCTCTTATAGCACATGATAAAAACGGAAAACTTATTTTTGACTTTTACGATTATGTTGGTTTCCGCTTAGGCTGCCCAAGTGTTTTATTTGACCGACAAGACAATGCATGGATTTGCACAGATAATGGAGTTTACCGTGTCTATATTTCCACTTCTCCTTTTGATTCATACCTTAAAAATGGTAGTCCCTCTTATAGTACACGCGGAATATTATTGCTAAATGACTCTATGCTTGTTCATAGCTATCGAGGAACTAATATGGTTTCTATAAAAGATGGAGGAAGTAAACCTTTGAAGGACACTCCCCCTGATACTGGTTTTGGTGTTGGTATTGATGTAGATAAAGACGATGTTCTTTATTGGGGGGAAGGTCGCTATAATTCTATTGCTAAATACGATCTAAAAGAAAGAAAACTGGAAGTTTTCAAAAACAATGCTAAAGGAGCCAACACCTGCTATCTACCCTATCGCGATAAAATCAGCAATACGATTTGGAGTAGTGGTACACTCTATTTGAGTGTTCTAGATCAAGAGACGCAAGAACTGAAACCTTTCCTTTTTGATTCTGAGGTGCAACCCATTAATATTCGTCATTTCTTTGAAGATGAAAGCGGTCTTTGGATGGTTGCAAGAAACGGATTATTCCTTGTTGATCCTATTGCAAAAAAAATCCTGACCTACTATTCCGCCGAAAATGGAAAGCTTCCTTTTAACCAATTTAATTATATTCATAAAGATAAAGATGGTAGCTTTTGGTTAGCTACGCAGGGTTATGGTCTATTACATTGGGATCCAGTTGATGGGAGTTATGAGAGTTTTGCCAGAGAAGAAGGATTCATTAGTCCCATTATTTACACTATTTATGAAGACAAAAGCAACCGCCTTTGGTTGCCAACAGAATACGGTTTAGCGCTTTTCAATAAAGAAACTAAAGCCACACAGGTTATTCTCGAACAGGATGGTTTATCCCACAATGAATTCAATGGTTTTTCCCATCACCGCGGAAGTGACGGTCGTCTGTACTTTGGCGGTTTGAATGGAGTCATTGCTTTTCACCCTGATAGTATTTTCATACAAAACACCAATATCAATGAGCCCTTACGAATTACCGCAATAGAATTGCTAGACAACTCTAAAGGTGGCCAACATATTGACATTACAAAAAAAACACTCGCAAGCAAGCAATTAGAACTCACCCCTGATAACAATTCTTTTACAATTCATTTTTCCTTCCTTGATTACAATAGTCAACCCAACATTGATTACGCCTATAAAGTAAAAGGACTGGACAGAGACTGGACTTATCAAAAATCCAATAGCATTCGTTTTTCAGCTCTACCCTATGGCAATTATGAGCTTTTAATAAAGGCAAAAGGAAATCGTGGATTTTGGTCTACCGAACAAATCAATCTTCCCATCAAAGTGATCAGACCTTACTATCTCCGCTGGGGTTTCATTTTGTTCTCATTATTGAGTTTGGGGTTATTGGCTTATTCGTATTTGCGATACAGAACGCATCGGTTGAAATTGAATGCCCGAAAACTAGAGAGACTCGTTGCCTTAAGGACACAAACTATTGAGCAACAAAAAAATGACCTGGAACAACTCACACAAACTAAAGACCGCCTCTATGCCATCATTGCGCATGACCTTCGTGATCCAGTAGAATCTTTTAAAGGAATTGCCGGAAAGATTAATTTTCTACTGAAGAAAAAGGACATGAATCATGTATTGAAGCTTTCTGCTTTTGTGGAAAACTCAGCAGAAGAATTAAGTAAGCTACTAGAAAATTTATTACAATGGGCGCGCCATCAGCAAAAAGAACTCCCTTTCCATCCAGAGCATCATAACGTTGAAAACCTGATAAAGGAAGTTTTCGGCAGTCTTCAAATTGTAGCGACTACAAAGTCCATCAACCTCATTTACAATGGCACTCCAGGAGTGGATGTCTATGGCGATTACCATATGCTGACGACCATTTTCCGAAATTTAATTGACAACGCGCTAAAATTCTCTCACCCAAAATCGAGCATCAAGGTCGAGGCTTCCATTGAGCAAAACAAGACAATCATTCTTTTTCAGGACTTTGGAGTCGGTATGAATACCGAGCAAAAAGACATGTTATTTCAAATAAAAAAGGGGAATACCTTGGAGGGAACACTTGGAGAACGCGGAACAGGATTAGGGATGCCGCTTTGTAAAGAATTGATGGAAACCCATGAAGCAGAAGTCCAGGTGGAATCTCAAGAAGGAGAAGGAACAAAGGTCTGGTTGTATTTCTCTGGCGGTGCCCTTGGCTAAATGATAAACCTGCATCTTTTTATGGGATAATCCGTTCATTATAGCATGCAAACCTCAAACTCCACCCTTGTAAGTGCCAAAGAGCTTTTCGAACAGGCAAAAAGAGAAAAAGAAGTTTCTGTAAAAGAAGCAATAATTACAGCTAGTTCTGCTATGGTTCAAGCGGAGGAAGAAGCTGATCATATCCTTCATTGTGACATACTATTCTTTATTGCGCGCACCTATCGTACTCAAGGAAAGGCATTTGAAAGTATTGAACACCTCAACAAAGCCTATCGTTTACTCAATAAGCATTTCCGTCATGACAACATCCGATTGTCTAATATTTACCGTGAATTTGGCTGTCTTTACGCAGACAATTTCAATGATAATATTACCGCTCTGGATTACTCTTTTAAGAGTCTGAGTCTAAATAATCCTGCGAACACTTGTCCTTTACATAGCAATATTGCCTGCCAATATGTAGCCATTGAACAATATGATAAAGCACTCTCCTATTTGGCAAAAGCAGAAGAAATCGGTAAAGCAACCGAGGACCTTCATACATTGGGTTTTGTTTATGAAAATTATGGTGCGCTGTATTTCCAACAAAAAAAGTATAAAGAATCAATCACTTATTACAAGTTGGGAATAGAGACCTGTCTTGCTGCCTATGAGCATTCTGAAAGCCCAATGGAAATCAACTTCATTTATTCATACACCATGATTGGTCTGGCACAAACTTACTTGAAATCCGGTAATCAGAGTCTAGTCCCTGACCTTATTGACGAAATAGAGCGTCGAGCTTCTAGTTCCAACCTACATGGTTGCCTCTCACAAGTTGGCTTACTAAGAGGAGATTTGCTTTTAAACAATAGAGAAATCAACGGTTTTAAGAAATTATTTGAGCAAGGTGTCCAGTTTTGCACAGAGCATCAACTGAATGACGAGAAGAGGAAGTGGCTTGCTAAAATGATTGAAGTATGTGAAGAATCTGGCGACTATAAGGCAGCATTGACTCATAGTAAAACTTTAATGAAATATAGCACTAACGATAAATCCAAAATAAAATCAGCCAATGTAAGTAGGGTGTTAGAAAATAAGGAGATGGAAATTTTAGTACTCGAAGATCGAAATCGGGACATGCAGTTAAAAAAGGAACAGATAGAGCAATTTGCCTATATCGTAGCTCATGATTTGAAAACACCTCTAAGCAATATTTCAAATTTCACTGGTTTATTCGCCAACAATTATGTTGATAAAATAGATAAAGAAAACCAAGTCTACCTAAATGTAGTCATCGAGAATTCTAAAAAGATGCACGAGATGCTTGATGCGCTGCTGAAATATGTGGATGTAGTTGTGGTAAATGGAAAATCTGTTTGTAATGTTAATTTACTTCTGGCTGAAGTCTGTTTCAAACATCGAAAAGCTATTGAAGAAAACAATTGCACCATTACATACAATGAGTTACCACAAGTGCCGATCAATAAAAATCACTTAAAAACAATATTGGAGCACCTGATCAAAAATGCCATAAAATTTTCGCGAACGAATCGAGATTGTAAGATTCAAATAAACATAGTAGAAGATAAAAAGGAGTTCACCTTTGAAGTCATTGACAATGGTATTGGCATCAAAGAAGAATATCATGACCAGGTTTTTCAACTTTTCAAACAACTAGATAAGACCAAACGCACCGGCACCGGAATGGGGCTGGCAATCTGTAAGAAAATCATCAATACTTACGGTGGTGAAATTTCTATTTCCAGCAATGAATTCGAGGGGACTACCTTTGTGTTTACGGTTCCGAAACGATAAATCACATCCGCCGCAATTCACTTAGCTCCACTCCATAATCATATTGCAAATCCTCATGCAACTTCCCAATCGACTTTGCAATCACATCCAATTGTCGATTATACAAATTGACCATCGAAGTATTTCGCTTGACGGAAGGTGTAAAAGCATAGAGCTTATTACAAAAATATAACAATAACTCTACTTCGGTTTGTTTCTTCTGAGAATAGCGAACAAACTTCTTTATCTCCCGCAAAATTTTGCGAATACTTTTCTTGATAAAATAAAAATTCCGCGTATTTATATTTTCGAAATGGTTGTCGATTTCCCGTTTTACGGAAGCGATATAATCTGACTCCTGATCCGCTTCAAACAAGAGATAGGTCAGCAGTTCTTTGTTTTCCTTTTTAAATTTGGAAAGACGCAAGCAGATTTCTAACAATTCTTTTGGCGCTCGGGTGCTCAGCTCTGTTTTTAATTCTTTTACGGTGACGGCTTTCATGGTGTTTGTGTTTTGAAATTTGGGTGGATGGGTTGATAGGTGGATGAGTAGATGGGTTTCCCTCTAACGCGAAACGGTGCGTACTAAGGGGAAACCCATCCACCTATCTACCCATCCACCCATCTCCCTTTTCACTCCGTCGTAAACTCCTCCTCAATCAAAAGATTAACCCAATTGTCTTCGCTGACGGCCATCATCGTGAATTTGTAATTGGTGTTTGCTTCTAGAACCGGAGGTGGGTTTTGGTCTGCGATATTTAAAACGACGTTGTCTAAATTATAAAAAGTAAATTGTTTTTCGATGGTGTAGGTTCCGGAAATCAGGTTGCCGTCTACATCGGAGATGACTTGGAAGTAGATGACGTTTTCGGGGGTGGTTCCGTCTTCCCAGCTAAAACTTGGGTTGATGCCATCCGGTGTTATCGTTAATAAAGTCGGATTTATTTCTGTGGGTTTGGGGTTTACCTTGAGGCGGATGGGGGTGGAACTGTGGAGCGCACCATCGCGCAGGTAAGTGACTACTGCCATTCGCTCTCCTGAAAATGTATTGTTATTGAACTTTTGTAAATAGCCATTGAAGACGGGGGATAGCGTCAACTCTTTTTCGATGTACTTGGAGAAATCGAAAGAGTCTGCCAGGTTTTCTGCTTCGAAGTATCTGAAATCTGTTGCGCCTTCTTTAGGTAAGAAAAAGGTACTGATTGGAAATTCGGGTTGTCCGTCCAGTCCTTCGAGGTTTCCGGCGGAGCAGGCGATGACTTCGTCGGGTAGGTGGCTGGTGTAGGATTGGATGTGCTCTGCGAGGGTGAGGTCGGTGTTGGTTTGGTCGTCGTCGTTTTTGCAGGCGAGTGCTGTGAGGAAGAGGAGAAGAATTGGGATGTATTTTTTCAAAATGCTTTTCTTTGATTGTAAATGGAATAAGCGTAACCGTTCGTATTGGGTAACCGCAACGCCGCAACGAAGCCGCAACGTTTTGCAAAGGTAATGATTTCGGGAGAAGAAAAAAGGTTGGGCGCGCGCAATAATTGAGAATTAAATTTCTATATTTGGTATCTGTCTCAGAGCTTGCAGACTGTGGAGGTTCTTCGAAAACAATGGAAGGGGATTTACCCTTTCAAAGCTATTTAAAATAAAACTAAATGCTTGCATTCATTCCATTACATAGAATTTTCTGTGGTTTCGTTTTTCTTCTTCTTATTTGCCTGACCGTGAGAAAGCTCTTATTGTTTCTATACGACCGACATAAAGGAAACGATACTAAAAATCAACGCTACTCATTAGCTGCTCATTTTTTTATCCTCCTTTTTGCCTATTACGCTAGTGGGCATTATCATATGGACACCCGCTATGAAAACGATTACTATTCGGGGCAATGTAAGTCTCCTGATAAATACGTTCTACAAATCATAGAAAGCTTGAATGGTTCGGAGCTCATTCAGAATCATAAATACATGACTAAATATCATGAACGTTCTATGAAAGAAAAATCAAAATCGGATTGTCAAGATTTTAGAAGGAAAGGGTTTTTAAATCTTGCATCAACCCAAGAAGATTCCATCTTGCTGAAAGAGGTAATAAAGTACGGAGCTTTTACAGCCATGCGTATATGCAGTGATTCAAGTTTAACCTTATTTTTTCGAGAGAGGAAATCCCCAAAAAATTTAGTCTTAGCAGAAGATCATTACTTTACAAGAAACCAAGTTTTTTACAAAGCCAATCAAAAAAGATATGATCAGGCAAAAAGAGGATTTGGCGATTATCGAAAGATATTCGTAGACCTTACAATTGATTCAGATTGGAGGTATATAAAAAGAGGAGGGAACCGATATAACAGATAATTCATAAGCTTATAATCAATGACCTCTACCAACCACAACAAAAGTATCATCTGCCTAAAAATATCTTCCCTCTTTTTCATAGGATTAATCCTATTCAGTTGCTATCATTGGGGGAAGGGCTACGGGTTTAATTCTTTTCCCACCCCCTATATATTACTTACTGCAGGGATATTATCTTCAAGCCTGACTGGGTTGGTTTTTGGGCTTTTAGGTAGCGTAGAAGAAGATCAGAGAAAAGAACAATTATTTGTTCGGCTTGCTCACTTTATTATCGTTTTCGTTTTGGGTGCAAGCATTTTTATGACTTATATTTTGGTGAATGCATTTCGAACGTAGTTTTGCTTTTAATTTGTAAAATGATGGCGCGTATTGGCCTGACCTTCTTCGAGCCTGTCCGGCAGCCAGACGGGGTCAAACTAGGTTAGCCCATATCACCAAGGTGTTTTCGACCGCATCGGGCGTCGTACCCTCGCAAGTTGGTGCGTAAGGTGCGACGCCCGATGCGGTCGAAAAACGGATATTGCTTTCAGCTAACCTACTGCGACCCCGTCTGGCCGCCGGACAGGCCCGAATGGGGTCTGCACTATATCGTATCAAAAGCAACCTGAAGACAGGCACAATTTTACATCGTCAGATTTCACGGCTGCCCCTCCATCAATACGTCCTCATAACAACAACCTTACGAACCTGCGCCCGCACACCCTCACTCGTCACCCGCAAAAAGTACTGCCCATTCGGAACCCCTTGCATATCCAGAAATTCCACCCTTTGTGGCTCCTCCACTTCTTTTTCTAACAGTACAAATCCAAGATTATTCACCAAAGTCATTGTCACCGCAGGATAAGCTTTCGCCAAACGAACATTCAGACGATTTCCAACCGGATTTGGGTAAACCATAAAATCAATCCGTTCATTTTCCGATTCATCGAAACTATTGAAATTAGAATTTGCAGCAGCATTTAGCACCACCAAGGTTTCATCATCTTCTGACGGAGTACCATTGTTGTTATTCCCTGGAGAAGAATCCTGATCGGGGGTAGTTGCTGCTGATACTTGTGAAAACACAGGCACATTTTCATTTGTTTTACAAAAACCTTTATAAGTTAAAGTAAGACTGGTGCCTGGAGCAAGACTATTCACTGTCCAGATTCCATTCCAGGAATTAAAGCTAGAGCCCGCTGGCGCAGTGTGACTCTGATAGGCGATGACAGCAGATACGGTTGGGTCTGATTGATCCATGAAATCCACTTTTATTCCGGTTGCTTCTTCTGTTCCGTTGTTGGTTATTTCCAAGGTGAAGTTTGAAGAGTTCCATTGGCCTGGGTTCAGTGGGCTTGCATTGAGCACTAATTCGAGGTCAGGACCAACATTGTTGCCGGGGCTTACGTTGAATGGGGTTTGAGAAACGAGCACATTGTTGCCTTCGTTACTTTCCGCTATTTCGTCATCGGCATCCACTTTTAATATCAAATAATAATTTCCTGGCGAAAGATTAGCGGGTATGGTAGACGCTCCAGAGACATCCGGAATAGTAGTGTTGGCAGCGAGATTACCAGTAGGAATGGTACCGTCCTGAATGTCGTCACTACTGAGCTGGGTGTCGGTAGAAATGTAGGCTTTGATCTTGTAACTTCCTGTGCCTACCGAACCTATATTTTTCAAATCAAACTGATAATCTAAAACCGATCCCGCCGGAACCGAAGGACTACTGAGCGTTAAATCAGTCAAAGTCAGATCGGGCAGATTACCACCGCCTGTGCCACAAGTCGGGACTAATTCACCAGTGGAAGTTGTTTTGAAAACGCCGTATTCTCCAGAAGAGAGTGTTCTGGCAAACAAATAGCCGCCATCATCTGTGACTAAAGCAGGGCGATGGTTATAATTGCCCATTAAAGTACGGGACCAAACCAACTGACCACTTGGGCTCAATCGGCCAATAACATAACCAGAACTATTACTTCCTCCAGGAATACTATAGCTCATTGCAAACACGGCTCCACCATCTGGCGTAGAAAGGGAGCCATCTGGAAATCCAAATATGGTCGTATTGTTAGGGATGGGAAGATCTGCAGAACTAAATTGCCACAACGAATTACCAGTATCCCCATCTAGTTTACGCACGTAGCCAAAGGAGTTGTCATATCGGGTGACATACACATTGCCATCCGCAGCTTCGTGGAAATCAATAAAATCAGAAGAAGGAAAGTCCCCCAGAACAGGTTGGGACCATACTTCTTCTCCAAATCCATTTATTTTATACAAAGTAATCGTTGAAGTACTAGACAATAAGAAATAGAAATTACCACTATCCCCTACTATAAACTGCTGGTAGAAAAATGGATAATCATTTCCCTCTACTTCTCCCTGCCAGAGTTTATTGCCATTCAGATTTGTTTTCACTACAAAATAGACTTCTACCGGTTGTTCATTGGGAATTGGCTGATAAGCATAAGTACCTGCAATCGCATATCCATCTGACAATTCTACAATCTTAATAATGGTTGGCCCACTAAAAAAACCATTGCTATTTATGGTTAAAGAAATCGTATTTGTAAGCATACTGTTATTACCCGTAGCATTTGTTTTTTCAATTTCTATATCCGTTCCGTTTACAAATTCCGCAGCAATATAATTTCCATCTAAAGTTCTAAAGCGCTTGCCGGTCACGGTTTCTACACTATAGCTCTGTTCTACGCCATTTTCATTCAAAATCAGCTCTTGATAATCTCCTGAATCTCCAACTTGCGCGCTTAGCTTAAAACCGCCATTGGGCAAGTTTTCCGCAATAGGAGGCTGGAAGGATCGATTCGTAATAATATTGTTATAAGACGCTTCAAATCCACAGCCCAAAGACTGATCCGAGCAAAATGCCGGAGGATCAACCTCTAAGGAATACACAGACGTTTGCGGACTATTTGCATCTGCAAAAGAAATCGGCATTACACCATCATCAATTAAAAAACCACTTACGGTAGACGGTACGCCATAAGTCCCTGTGACTCCGTTTCCAACCCAGGAACCAGAACAATTGTTCTCACTGGTGATCAGTACCGAGAAAGAATAAGTATCGTCCAGCGGATCCGTTGGTGTTCCGTTGTCATTACAATTAAGATCGGAAATGGTAACCTCTTCGATGACACAATCGTTATCACAAACAGGGCTTAGCTCACCGGTAGCCGTCGTTTTTAGCAAACCGAAATCATTACCTTTTGAACCGATGAAGAAAATGCCGCCATCGGGAGCCAGTTGCCTAGGGCCGAATAGCCAATCGAAAGGCAGGCTTTGTTCCCAGACTAAATTGAGGTTATTATCCAGTTTTAAAATTTTATTATTTTGATCCGGATTGGTGCCACTGGGAAAGAAAGGGCTAAAGGAACCGGAGAAAACCACACCGCCATCATCTGTAGCCATCAAACCCAGGGTAGCACTAGAAGTTTCATTTATCAAATCAGTGATAGAAACCGCAGGCCCTTCAAAAGCTCCCGTATTCTCATCAATACGTCTAATTGAAGATTGTCCTACCCCTGACCCTGTTCGCCATTGGACTGCCAATGCGCCATCACTGGTCACTACCGCAGCTCGATAATCACTAACAGAGTTATTTATGGCCGCAGAAACCCAAATCTGATTTCCATTACTATTGTTAAGTTTATAAATTTTATTGCCATCTCCGGTGCCTATACGGAGGTATAAAACATTATCGTCATTTGGAATAAAACTAACGGGAGGAAAGCTAATGCCCAAATCGGGTATTGTTTGCTGCCAAAGATAATTCCCATTGGCATCCACTTTAATCAAAGTAACTTCTCCAGTCGGAGGATTTGTGAAGCCATTGGGGTTAACCACTGCAGCTACAAAACCGGAACCATCCGCAAAAACAGCTCTGGTAACTATACCGCTGCTGGTATTATTTGGCGCATATTGCGAAATGGTACTTGACCAAATTTCAGAACCATTGGCATCTATTTTAGTAAACTTTGGTAAATTCGTATCCGACGTAGTTATGTTGACAAAGTCGCCTGACTCTGTTTGGATGGTTTGACTGTAACTCCCATAAACAAAACCATCAATAGCTGCACTCGATTCCGAAATAACATTTCCGGAAAAGTCTGTTTCTATACTTTTAAGGATACCATTTGGACTGTTTACTTCGGAGTCAAAAAACCAGGTTTGTAGGCCATTGGCCTTTTGATTTAAAGGTTGAGGATTAAAAACGCCTCCATAGCCATTTACCGCAGGGAAGTAAGTCTTTAAGAAAAAGCAATCGGTTGTTGTTCCTCCACCAGCCGAGAGACAGACATCGTCAATCAGGTAACAACTATTGGAATTATTGATAAAGCCAACCTGAACATGAGCCGTTCCCGGAGGAGGGGCTTGGGAAAAAGAGACTTCCGTGTACGTGACGTTAGGGGTATAGCTATTGAACTCCGTAACCAGTGGTTGCCAAGAAGCCGAAAGATACTTGATGTAAGAAAACACGGCGTTTCCACCGCCTTCTGTTCGAGCACTAAAAAGTAATGTCAACTCTTCTCCGGCGGTGTACGGAAGGGTCTGTCGAGCTTCTCCGTTGCTGCAAAGTTTCAGCGCGATTGCTCCAGAGGCTGGGGTGGTAGAAATGGCTAATCCGTTGCCGTTCCAATTATTAAAATTGCTTTCAAATCCAGGATTTTGTAACATGTTGTTTCCGCAAGTACCAGTGCCACCCCCGCTACCTCCGCCGCCGCCACTTCCGCCTCCACCACTATTCCCTCCTGCAGTATTTAGGCAAAGGTCATCTACGAATGTACAGCCCGTACTATTGCTTGATCTTCTTACGGATATTTCAACCCAGGCCGTTCCAGCTGGTGCTAAATTTTCTACGGAATACTCCGCATAGTTTGTGCTGGTCACTGCTACAAATTCTTCACTGATGGGTTGCCAGGAGCTGGTTAGAAATTTGATTCGTCCAGTGGTCTGCACCCCAAAGGCATTATTTTTTGCCCAGAAAGAAAAAGTGTAATTGGCACCCACCATAGCTGCTACGGTCTGACGACCGGTATTTCCTTGGCAGACTTCCAATGCATTTGCACCGTTGTAAGCATCCGAGCTGAGGGTTGCTCCTCCCGCCCAACTGGAAAGACCTGCTTCTATGTTGGGGTTTTGGAGTAAGTTGTCTGTGCAGTTTTGAGCTGTTGCTAAATGTGGAAAATTCAGACATAAAAATATAAGCAGACTTATTTTTAAAAATCGAAAAAGAAAGGCCTGCGCTTGATCGAAAGCAGCTGAAGTTGAGGGAGTTGTCATGATTATTTATTTAAATTTAGAGGGTTAATCTTTCGCATGGTATTCATTGATAATGAATTACTAAGGGAATAGGATCAATAAGTAGTTACGATATCCTGGAGGGGGAGCGGATATAATTGGTGAAGTTTGGTAGTATAAAGGTAATAATTTGGAAAGCAAATGCCTCTTTTGCAATGTGAAAAAAGGATTAATTCTGTAAAGTAGGTGATGAAGTTTACAATTCGCATTAACCAAAGACCTCTAAAAAAGGATCTCGTCCCATAATTGTATAAAAAAACAAGGCACCTAGCAGCCCGTGATAAATGCCAAGTACAATTAGATTCCGATTCTTCAAATACAAAGTCGTATAAACAATGGCCAACAAAAAAGTAGCAGCCACCAAAATAAGAAATGGAAAATGAACAATGGCAAAAATAGTAGCCGTTAGCAATACTACCCAAAAGTTATTGAATTTCACTTTCTCAGAATCTTTCAAATTCTGCGCAAGGATTCCGATCA
The DNA here is from genome assembly GCA_964508085.1 of uncultured Saprospiraceae bacterium. Taxonomy (GTDB): domain Bacteria; phylum Bacteroidota; class Bacteroidia; order Chitinophagales; family Saprospiraceae; genus CALGLS01. The sequence continues at coordinate 17,706 of CAZDTI010000134.1, forward strand.
TTATGAATTGCTGAACAATACCCCAGATTGGATAAATCAGCAAAATTGGAATTATTCGAGCATTGAGGACTGAGGTCTCTAACAAATTACCTACAACAACAAAAAGCACTGCCAAAATCAAGGCTAGTGGAAGAAGTTCGAGAAAGGTTTGCTTGAAGCTTTTAGTATTCATTCCCCAGTAATCCAGGATTTTTGCTTCCTGCTTCCGTCGGAGCAAAACGTAGCTGAGCCAAAAGATACAAGCGCTGGAGATATAGAGGAATCTAAAACCTAGGACATCCATAAATAGGAATTTCCCTAAGCCGGTTAGGACTACAGCTAGTATTTCGAATAGTCGTCGTTTCTCAGAAATTTCCATAAATCATAAATTGAATTCAATCAAAGTCTATAAAGAGGTTGTCCGTTTCCCCAAAGATAATAGCCCTAAGCTAATAACCATACCTTTTCGGTATGTCGTTATTTAAACGAATGAGAAAATCGGTTGTATTAGCCGTATGATTGTTGCGTTTAATGTCTTATTCAACCTTAAACCATTAGTTGAAAAAGGTAGGGGAACAGATTTTGCAGGTTTGGATTCTTATTCTCCGGTGGCATCAGTCTTGACAAAATAGCTCTACTTTATCCTATAGTTATATCTAGCACTTGTAAAAGATTTGTTAACTTTGAAAGGGAAAAGAAAGTAAATCTCAAAATGCAAATAAATCTAATCGTCATTAGAACAGACCAACCAAAAAAACTATCCGAGTTCTATGGGTTACTCGGGATGGAGTTTGAGTATCACCAACATGGGAAAGGAGCTTGGCATTATTCGACCAAAGTTGATAACATTGTATTCGAAATTTATCCTTTAATGACAGGTCAAGAAACATCTGATAAGTCTTTGAGGTTAGGTTTTACGGTTAAAGATTTAGACGGTTTAATTGCCAAACTTAAAATGAAAGACGTTGAAATCGTTAGGGAATCGAAAGCATCTGAGTGGGGTTACTTTTCGATAATTAAAGATTTGGATGGGCGGAAGGTTGAATTAAAAAATGTACAAAAATGAAAATTGAGCTATTAAAAGGCGATATCACAACTATAGAAATAGATGCAATAGTAAATGCTGCCAATACATCTTTATTGGGAGGAGGTGGAGTTGATGGAGCAATTCATAGAAGAGGAGGAAGGCAAATTTTGGAGGAGTGTATAAAAATCAGAAACAAACAAGGAGGCTGTAAAGTTGGTGAGTCGGTAATCACAAACGCGGGAAACTTAAATGCAAAAAAAGTAATTCATACTGTTGGACCCAGATGGAACAACAACCAATCAGAGGAACCTGAAAAGTTAAAAAACTGCTATCTGAATTCTTTGAAATTAGCGGAAGAGAACCAATTAGAATCAATAGCATTTCCAAATATCAGTAC
>CAZDTI010000135.1:0-19084 GCA_964508085.1 uncultured Saprospiraceae bacterium
GACGATCAACATGCCCACAATTAAAGCCAACGATGGCTATCAAATATTTACTGGAGACGGAAAAAATTGGACTGTAGATAGTTCGGCATTGGAACAGGATTATTTAATTCCATTGCCATTGGATTTGCTTTATGGTGATTATTACCATATTGATTTTTGGGCGGAGTTCTTTTGGGGCACTATTTACTTTGGTGATTTAGATTCTTTGACTAACCCCAAATTTGAAAATACACTAATTGCTACAACTGAGTTTCGTAATCGAAGTCCTTATATTATGTATATGAGTAATTGGCTATCAATGTTGGATCAAAAAGACCACTTCTTTGAAAAGCAAGAATATTTCGTTGACCACTCAAAATTGAATTCAGATCTATTTGACATATATTTAAATCATCCTAATGAAAAAATTGAAGTTTTAGATTCCATGGCACTTCATTTTTTCGAGCAATACTATGAAAAAAACAAAACGGAACTAGAAAACTTCATTAAAGAATTAGACAACTATTACCATAACAAAAACAAGCATAGTCATGGAGAGTTTTCACACTTCTTGTTCCATGGTTCTACTGTTGAAGATGAATTTCGAAGTATCTCTGATTTTTTCAAGGACATATACACAGATAAAGGGAAAATAAAAGTTGTCAATAATCACGGCATAGATCTTAATGTTGAGAACTCTTATGAACGATTAAAAAATTTGAACCTAAATTCCAAAGAAATAAATAGCATCTTATCTTATCATTTAAGAAGGGAAGCAAAAATCAACAAACTAGAAAGAGTGAGAGATGCCGTTCAAGATAAAACTAAAGTGAAAAACCTTTACGAATCAACTTCTTTCTCAACCAGCCAAATGGGTTGGATTAATTGCGATCTTTTCTACAGTGACCCTGAAGCTGCACCAGCGGAAATCTTAGCAATAGACAATTCTAACAATGACCTTGAGTTTATTGATTTTTCCTTAGTTATTCCAGAGATGAACGTAAGACTTATGAGCTTTCAAAGAAAAAATGGGCAATATGGTTTTACTAAAGAAGAAGGACCTTATACCAAACTTCCAATTGGAAAGGAGGCGGTAATTGTAGGTGTTTCAATGCAAAACGATTCTCTTTTTTATGGCTTTCAAAAAATTAAAATTGAGGATGACTTGTCAGTGGCCATCAATATGAAATATACTACGACTTCTGAATTTAAGAAATCTCTGGAAAGGGTCTTTAAAGCTGAGATTTAGATTAGATTCCAATCTCTGTAATTCTTTTCCAATTAGATCTTAGCTGTTTATGATGCTATAATCAGCTGAGTTTCTATTTGTTGAAACATTAGCTGTTTATTTCTCTTCATAGCTTTTTATTCGTCAGAATTTTATCGAAAAACTGTCCCTACCTAATCCTGAATAGCTCTCCCAAAAAGGCATTCTTCAAAAAAAACAATCAGAAAACCTGAGAAATTCTTCTTTTTTCAAGCCTCTCTTACTTATTGATAATCAATAATTTATAAGTTTTAAATAGTAAAAGCTCTCGTCATTCTCAAATTCATAATATGGAATTTTGATGTTTTTGCAACTTATTAGTAGAGACTTGTTTATTGCAATGATCGAAAATAACGTGCTGTTAAAGAAAGTGGCCTGGAAAAGACCGGGCGCCATCGCTTTCTGCTGCGTTTTTTCTTTCGGGACAAATCTCTGTTGAACGTTCAAAAATTCCTTAAAAAAAGGAAAAGACATATAACCATGTTGGGCTTAAACAGCTGATGTAGGGTGGCTGCGCCGTGCATGGTACCGAAATCGAGGCGGGCTCGGAAACCCGGCGGTGGTGGTTTGGGTTGGGCCCTCCCTTACCCTACAAAAGCTACTCCTAATCCCTGAACCTACCAGCCCTACTCCCAACCCTCCATAAAAACGCCCACACAAAACAATCTAAAAAAACACCCTCACAAGTAGGTCTTTTCAATAAACAACTGTATTCAATACACACCCCTCCCCGTAAAACCACAAAAAAACATAAGAACAACTTAAAAGAAATCCCCAGAAAAAGAATCTAATTACAATAGTGTAACTTCAACCTTACATTAACTTAACATAATTTCTAAAAATAAAACAATGCTTAAGCAGCTTTCTACTCTACTCTTATTCCTCTCTATCTGGACCAATCCTCTACACGCCCAAATAGAGGGCGACAACATCTTCAGTACCGAACAAATCATAACAATAGACTTAGATTTCTCCCAAACCGGATTCTGGGACAGCCTTGTTTTAAATTACGATACCGAAACTTATATGAAAGCGGACTTAACGCTTACTGATGTTACAGGAGTCTATACTTTTAGTGATGTAGGAGTTCGGTTAAAAGGAAATTCAAGCTATGGTCATCCTGGAAATAAGAAGTCATTTAAAATTGACTTTAATAAATATGTCAGTGGACAGAATTATGATGGCTTGAAAAAATTGAACTTCAGTAACGCTTTTAAAGATCCTTCTTTGATGCGGGAGAAATTATTTTTTGACATCTGCCGGGATGCAAATGTTCCAGCTCCGAGGGCAAGTTTTGCAACTGTAAATTTCAATGGAACACCATGGGGGTTTTACACTGTAGTTGAACAAATTGACGATCAATTTTTGGATTGGGCTATTTTAGATGATGACGGCAACCTCTTTAAAGCGGGGGCTAACTTCGGTGGCGGCCCTGGTGGTGGTGGAAATGAAGCAGACTTGAAATACTATGGTGATGACCAAGCGGATTATGAAGAACGCTATGAACTAAAGTCAAATGAAGATGACAATAATTGGTCTGATTTGATTGCTTTGACGGAGTTTATTGACAACTCTTCCGCTGCTGAATTTGAAAGTGGTATAGCAGATCAGATTGAATTGGAGGAATATCTTCGTTCTGCCGCCTTGGACAATTTATTTAGCAATTTGGATAGCTATACCGAATCGGCACGTAACTATTACATTTATCACAATTTGACTACAAATAAATGGGAATGGATCAAATGGGACGGAAACGAATCTTTTGGTTCTTACGGCGGAGGTCCCGGCGCTGGAGATATGACGACACTGGCGGTGGATTTTCATGGCGATGACCGACCACTCCTGGAAAACATCTTCGACAGCCCTACACTCTACAATCAATATCTAATTCAGCTTTGCGAATTAACGGAGCAATTTTTTAATACCGATCACATGCACGCGAAAATTGATGCCATGAAGACTTTGATCCAAAGTTCAGTTTACGCAGATGATAATAAAATGTATTCCAATGCCAACTTTGATGACAACGTAGAGGATAACATCTCGACAGGTGGTGGACCAGGAGGTGGCAATATTTACGGCTTAAAGTCTTTCGTTCAGGACAAAAGCAATTTTGTAACTAATCAGTTGGACTGTGCAGAACTAACAGATGCTACTCAGATCAACACCGAATTTGCAACGGTATATCCTAATCCTTTTGCCAATAAGGTAGTCATAGATTCTGGAAATAAACTGATCCAATCTTTTAGTATTTATAACAGTCTGGGACAGGAGGTTTATCAAAGTTCAACAAGTAGTAATACTATTGTTGAATTGGATTTATCCTTCCTGAGTAATGGCACCTATTTCCTTCGTCTATTCCCGGAAGATAATCAACAGGATAGCAACACTGTAATTACTTTAATGAAAGGAGGTTCTGAATAATTTCAATTTTTTAATTTTCAAACAATTCATAATCGCCAATAAATAAACTAACAATAATGAAAAAATTGCCCCTTCCCACTTTATTGTTTTTAGCCCTTTTGCTATCTGTTTCCTCTTGTAAAGATGATGACACCGGTTCCTGCACAGAAAGTACCTGGTACCAAGATGCCGATGGAGATGGGTTAGGTAATCCTGATATTTCCCAAAGTGCTTGCGAACAGCCTTCCGGTTATGTTTCTGATAACTCAGATACGGATGATACTTCTGCAGCAGGTGGCAATACGCTTCATAATGCTTTCGATGAATTTGACAAGGATAACTTCACGATTTATTTAGATGGAGATGAAGTAGTTATCGAGTCCAATGGTCTTCCTAACCATACTTCTCCGTATTGGTCAAATACGACAGAAAGATCCGATGTTGACCCTATGGGTAACACCTTAGTTACTGAGGCAGCGGCAGAAAACCATCCTTTATTTGTGGAACCAACTGCTACCTCTCACGAAAGTATGGCACCCGGAAATATTGATGATTTTAATGGTTCTTACACTTTACGAGTACCAATAAACCCGGTAAAAGCGAGTTCTTCGACGGCGACTGGCCTAGGAGCAATCGGAATGGCAGTAAGTGGTTCCATGATTTATAATGATGAAGAAGGACCTAATATACCTTTGGATGATGCCGTTCCCTCTTTAGATTATACGGCTGCACATACTGGCCCACAGAGTTATCACTACCACTTAGAGCCAAAAGCATGGTCAGATGATGATGATAAGTTGATTGGTATCATGGCTGATGGTTTCTTTCTATATGGTAGAAAATCTAATTCTACTGGGACTTATCCAACTGATCTTGACGAATCAGGTGGACACTTCGGCCCAACCCAGCACAATCCGGATGGGGAATACCATTACCATATTCAAAATGAATTATTTCTGAATGCTTACTACCTTTTATTTCCTGCTGATTATCAAGGTACACCAAATGACATTCAATAAATATGTGCTTGTAGGATTATTGTTCATCTTTCTGTTTTCTTGCACGAAAACGGAAAACAATCCTCAAGCTATCCCTGCGTATTCATCAAAGTTTATTCATACTGACTCTTTACAATTGATTCCTGAAAAAGGGCTTGTTTATTTCAAAAACAAGCTCTTTACAGGAACCTCTATTTCTTATTATGAGAATAGGAATAAAGCGATTTGTATTGATTATGTAAAAGGGAAGAAACATGGTTTCCAACGACAGTGGTTTCCAGACGAGACCTTAAGCTTTGAAAGTGAATATCAAAATGGCAAACAAAAAGGCTTGACAAAGAGCTGGTGGAAAAACGGTAAACAACGGTCAGAGTCAACATTTAAAAATGGGATAGCACATGGGGCCCAATTACAATGGTATAAAAGCGGTGCTAAGTTCAAACATCGAAACTTAGTTTTTGGCAAAGAAGAAGGCATGCAAAAATCCTGGAGAGAAAACGGAAAATTATATAATAATTATGAAGCCAAAAATGGTAGAATCTTTGGTTTAAAAAGAGCAACCCTTTGTTATGAATTGGACGACGAACAATTTCAGCTTAAAGATTAAGCTAATTCCTTTCTTAGCAATTCTTCTACTTCTAAGTTGCAAGGAAAACAGCAAAAAGAGTAGTAGAGTTGATACGCTACCTTTCTACGAGGAAGCGACCTTTACTCCTGTTTGGTTGGATCCAAAAAACGAATCAGCGATGAAAAAACTACATCGTATTTCGCCTTTCCAATTGCTTAATCAGGAGGGCGAAACCATCTCTGAAAAAACTTTCCAAAATAAAATTTACGTCACTGACTTTTTCTTCACCGTCTGTCCCGGCATCTGTCCTAAAATGATGGACAACATGAAAGACCTACAAGATGAATTCCTTCATGACGATGATGTACTCCTTCTCTCCCACTCTGTAACGCCCGAAAGAGATTCCGTACCCGTTTTGAAAAAATATGCCGAAGACAAAGGAATCCTATCCAATAAATGGCATTTGGTCACTGGGACACAACAAGAGATTTACAAACTAGGCCGAAAGGATTATTTCGTAGAGGAAGACCTAGGCCTAGAAAAAGAAGCGGATGAGTTTTTACACACCGAAAACTTTGTACTCATTGACAAAAACCGACACATTAGAGGCATTTACAATGGCTTAAACAAGGCTTCAGTTCTACAACTGATAACAGATATTAAAACCTTGAAGAAGGAGACCAGCTTCTAATTCGACCTATTCACAGACCAAGCATAAATACTCAGGATAATTGCAGCGGCAGAAATCAGCGTCATAACGGTTCCGGGAACAAAATGAACATAGCCACCCAAATCCATAAAAATAAAATAGCCTAAATCCGTTAAACCACCCGCAAGTGCAGCAAGAAAAATCGCATTCCTATTCCCTTTCCAAACATAAAAGGCAGAAAATAAAGTAACGAAGCCAACCCAAAAAAGGTTAAATCCGTGCTGAGCGAGAATTGCACCAGCAGCATCTGGATAGTCCATTTTCAAGGAAGCTGGATCTATTGCATCAGCGATTCCCGAAACCGAGGCGGTAATATCACCAGTTAAATATCCTTTCATAGTCATTACTCCTGCGAAAATATGTACCAGTCCCCAAATGACCCAAAGAAAAGCGGACACCTTAAATAAGATTGACAATTTCATACTTTGATTATTTTTCTATTAAATAATTTGCAAATGTAAACCAAGGAAAATAGGCCTGCATTAACCTAGATTAAGATTTTGACTTTTTTCTTCTTTTACTTTTCACCTTACTCAATGCCTCTGGTGTGATGCCAAGGTAAGAGGCAATCATTCGCTGAGATACTCGCTGTACGATATCAGGATAAGTCTGTAGAAAGTGATCGTATCGTTCTATTGCTGTAGAGCTCATGAGCATTATTATTCGCTGTTGCAAAACCCCTAGCCGCTTTCGGAGTTTTGTAGGATTGAAACTATTATCAGAAGGATCTTTTTCTAGTATTTCAATAACAGAATCCTCCAAAGCATCTATGAATAAGCTACATGGAATCGTAGTAGTTACACTATCTGCTATTGTCCATCCCTCTGGAGCGAACATAAATATATGCTCCTTCCCTTTTTCATCAATCGTATAACTACGTAACAAACCACTGTATACATGGTACACTTTGGAATTCAGCTCTCCAGAAGATTGGAGCCTTTGACCCTTTTTGATGTTTACTTTTTTCAAAATGGTTTTTCTATTTTATTTTAACTTTCCTCTCGCTCAAACGCTACCCAAGTCCCCATCTTCTTTTGGATCACTTTAAAGTGATGTCGATCTGCTTCCGATACAAAAGAGATGGCTTCCCCCGATGCCCCTGCTCGCCCCGTTCTACCAATGCGATGAATATAATCTTTGGGAGATCGAGGCAATTCATAATTAATAACATAGGGTAAAACATCTATGTCAATCCCTCTGGATAATAAATCCGTTGCCACTAAAACACGTAAGTCTCCTGTTTTAAAACGTTCCAAATTCCTTCTTCTAGCTCCCTGGCTTTTTTTACCGTGGATCGCCTCCGCATCAATATCATTTTTGCGAAGTTTGTTCGCCACTTGATCTGCCTTATAGGTGGAAGAGGTAAAAACCAAAACCTGCTGCCAATCGTTTTCCTTAATCAACGTTCTAAGCAAAGGCCCTTTACGATTGTCTTCCACCAAAAAAGCACGTTGATTTATCAAAACTTCTTCTTCCGCCTCCTCTATTTTTACAACCGAAGGATTTTTTAATACAACATCACTAAGCCCTGAAAGGTTTGGGCTCAAAGTCGCAGAGAACAAAAGATTCTGCCTTTCCTCTGGCAACATTTCAAAAATGCGACTCATCTCTTCTTTGAAACCAAGGTTCAGCATTTTGTCCGCTTCATCCAATACGAGTGTCTCCACACTTCCTAGTTGAACGGCATTAGAATCAACCAAATCCAACAAACGTCCTGGTGTAGCAACCAAAACATGTACCCCTTTTAAAGCCTTCATTTGCGGATTGATAGACACACCTCCATAAACCGATAAGGTCTTCACTCGTTCCGGTAAACCTTCTCCAAACAATATAAATACATCGCTAACCTGTATGGCCAATTCTCTGGTTGGAACCAAAACCAGGACCTTTACCTGGCGATTTTTCAAAGCCGTTTTTCCTATTAGTTTTTTCAAAACAGGTAAAACATAAGCCGCCGTTTTCCCAGATCCAGTTTTTGCGATAGCAAGAACATCATTTCCTTCTAATACCTGAGGAATCGCTTCAGACTGAATTGGATAGGGTTCCTTGTAACCTTGAGCAAGTAGTATTTTTTGAATGGATTTGGGGAGGCGTTGGAATGGCATATATTGTCTGAGCGTATGAATGTGAATTTATCGTTGAATAGAATCTTTGGTGAAGGTACAAATTAAATGGTTCCATGAGATGGATGAAACAATTCACTGCTTAAGAATAAGATTAAAATTATTTTTTGTTTGAAGTATTGTTGTTATTTTTCGATTTTAACTCAAATTTTTTAATATGAAAACTAATACTCCTCTTGATACGGGTGAAATAATCGAAGCCCGACAAGCCTTATTTTTTATCGCTGTGGTTCTACTATTAGGTTCTATTTACCCCTTATATAGCGGAGACTTCGGCATAACTACGATACTGAATTTGGCTTTTGCCATCTCTGCGCTTATTCTTGGTTTCTGGAGTAAAACAAATCCAGTATCTGCATTTCTCGGAGGCCTAATTGTTTCTATAATCTTTATGATTTTTAATGGGCTTATGCTAAATATTATTGGAGTAGCAATGGATGGAGCCTTTGGCTTAGCTTTTTATAGAGGATGGAAATTTGCTAAAACTCAACAAAGAAAAATTACCGAAGATAGCCGGGAAGATATTTTGGATGAAGAAATTTAAACTCGCTGGTAAAATTATTTTTTATAGTCAAAAGTGCCATCCGTTAGCGAAAGTAAAAAGTTCACTAAATCCCTTTGTTCTTCGGCCGTAAAATTCATTGGCTTAACCATTAAGCGGTCTATGTTGATTGGGTCGGATACAAATTGGTAGGGGTCACTATAAAATTCGACAACCTCTTCTAATGTAGCAAAACGACCGTCGTGCATATAAGGAGCGGTCAAGGCTACATTTCGTAAGCCTGGGACTTTAAATTTCCCTAAGTCCGTTGAATCTTTAGTAATTTCAAAACGGCCACTGTCTGTCCATTTCTTTCCATCATACAGTCCGACGTTTTTAAATTCATCGCCAGTAAAAAACGGCCCAAAGTGACAATCGAAGCATTTACCATCTTCTATAAATATTGCTCTGCCTCTTAATTGAGAATCGGTCATTGCCTCTTCATCAATATCCATCACCCATAAATCATGTGGTGCGGAGCCATTGCTTTCCAGAGTTCTCTGAAAGGTAGCAAGTCCGTCCAAAATAGTAGCAGAATCCGGTTTTGAGGAATAGATTTTTAGAAATAACTCTTGGTATTCTTTGTTTGCCTGCACTCGTTTTACAGCCTCCCTAAAGTCTAAATGCATCTCAAGAGGATTCTCTATCGGCACGATCGCTTGTTCCTCCAAGCTGGCAGAACGACCATCATAAAAGAAATGTGTGCTGTAGCCCAGATTCATTATGGACGGCGTATTCCTTACCGCAACACCATCCCCTACCCCTTTCGAAAAGGCCACGGTATCCGCAAATGCAAATTCAGGAATATGACAACTCGCGCAAGAAATCGTTGAATCTAAAGAAAGGATTTTATCGAAAAATAACTTTTCACCTAGTTCCGCCTTAGTCTCTATCAAGACCTCATTGATCACTTTTTCTTGATCAAAAGAACTTAGGTAAGTAAAAAAAAGGAATAACAATAACGCAAGTGACCTCATCTTAAATCAGACTAATTTATTCATGGTTAAGAAACTCAGAGTTCCTAAAAATCCAGTAGTGGTCACAAAGATACTGATGTTAGGAAGAGTGAACAAGCCTGAAAGGTTTTTCAAATGTTAAAATTGAAGGAACTTAATGAATTCATTTGGTCACTATTCCTTAGTGCGGGTAGATTTCCCCTTTAGGGGCTAGGGGTCGTGATGGCAAATCCCTAGTTCCATTGTCGATGACCAAATGAATTCACTTACAACCAATTGAAACAAACCTCATCCCAATAGTTCATTAATTTCTTTACGATAGGTTTGCCCAATTGGGATTTCATGTTCCCGAATCATAACTCGATTACCTTCTATACTTCTGATTTTATCTAAGGCGATGATATAAGATTTATGAATACGCAGGAAACATTCCTTTGGCAAGAGCTCTTCAAACGAAGATATTTTCTGATGACCAATGATCATTTCTTCTTCCAGAAAAAGCTTAGTGTAATTTCCGTAGGCTTCTATAAACAAGATCTGTTTCGCATTTACCTGATGGTATTTTTTATCTCCTTTCAAAAAGAATCGATTGTCTTTTGGAGCAACTTGCGGCAATTCCGTGTTTTTAGTAGTATCGACACTAATCGCTTTATTAATCGCCTTGACCAAACGTTCAAAACTAAAAGGCTTCAGTAAATAATCCACAATGTTTAGTTCATAGCCTTCTAAAGCGAACTCTTTATAAGCAGTCGTCACAATTACTTTTGGAGGTTTGTTTAATGTTCTTAAAAAATCAAAGCCTTTTAACTTTGGCATATTTAGATCTAGAAACATGATGTCGGTTTGGTTGGTATTTAAAAACTGCATCGCTTCCAAAGCATTGTAACAGTTTTGATGCAACTGCAAATGTGGAAGAATATTGCAAAACTCTTCTATCAGCTCGTGCGCCAAAGGTTCATCATCTACAATAATATATTTTATCATGCTATTTCCAGATTTAATTGGGCACTAAAGATATTCTCCTTTTTTGAAATTTCAAATTTGTACTGATTAGGATAAATCAATTCCAATCGACGTTTTAAGTTTTCCAAACCAATACCCGGATTTTCTTTTACCTCCTCTGGATCAAAATTATTTTCTATGGAAAAATCAATCCGCTGATCATCCGCATACAATTTCATATTTATAAAAGCACCCTCCATCAATGAATCTACGCCGTGTTTAAAGACATTTTCTAGCAGGATAATAAAAAGCAGCGGCGAAATTTGGGGTGCCCCATTTATCTCTTCTTCAAAATTAATGGCAACTTCTTTATGATGTCGAAGCTTATGCAATTCTATAAAGTTATTTAAATATTCTACTTCTTCTCTTAAAGGTACTCGCTCTTTCTTTCCTTCATAAATCGAATAGCGCATCATATCAGAAAGCTTTAAAATAACCTCTGGCGCCTTCTTAGAATTCTTCACCGTCAAAGCATGTAAATTATTCAGTGTATTAAAAAAGAAATGTGGATTAATCTGACTTTTCAGCAATGCTAATTCTGCTTCTGCTTTTTCTGTTTTTAAAATTTTCAACCATTTCCATTGTTCATAAATCCATAAGGCCAAAAGAAAAGGAATCGGTATTACCAACATGAAAAGTGCGGTTCCTTTATAGTCTTGCATATAGGTTTCCAGATCTACAGAGAATAATCGAACATATAGAAAATAACCTACTAAGAATAGATAAACCCCAAAGATGTACTTTCCATATTTTTCAAAAAAGCTTCTAAAAATCAGATAAGACAAACACAACCAAAATGCCACCACCAACGGAATCGTAACAGGACTATCTGGAATTCCATAGGTCGCATCAATGACAATAATAACGATCAAGAATAAAAATAATCCAACAAATTTAAATATCGCTTTCTTTTTTAAAGTGGGTACTTTGTAAGCGATAAAAGAAAAAATCAGCCACCAGATAACGAAACCAAAAACGTTCTCCAGTACATGCGTAGGATTAATACGTATGAACCCAATCCACTGCAGGAAAGCCGTAAGCACAATCATAATGATCAAACCGATAGCAAAGGGTTTGTATTTCTCTAATATTAAATTCATAATTCAAAAATACAGCGATTTTAGACCATTCACAATTAGTTTGACAAACACTGAGTGAGGGCACACCAACTGGATCATTTTTTAGTCGAACAGGGTTTGACGCTTTTTTCCTATTGTATGATTCAAAAACCGAAGGGTAGGTCATTCTAATTAGATAGAGTAAAAGAAGATGAATAGTTTTGGTTCTGAAACAAGGAAAGCAGTTTAAAACATCAACAAATGAATGTACTAAATATCAAAGGTTTATCTAAGACTTACCCCAATGGAGTAAAAGCTTTAGACAATATTTCTTTAACCATTAAGAATGGAATGTTCGGTTTACTGGGCCCTAATGGGGCTGGCAAATCGACTCTAATGAAAACCTTAGCTACACTTCAGGAGCCTTCAAAAGGAGAGATTCTATTCAATGGTCAAAACATCATTGAGCAGCCTGATGTAGTCCGAAAAGTATTGGGTTATTTGCCACAAGAATTCGGAGTCTATCCTAAAGTTTCTGCAGAAGGATTGTTAGATCATATTGCCATTTTGAAAGGCATGGTCAATCGTGGAGAAAGAAAAGATCAGATTGGAGCATTATTACAACAAACCAATTTATATGCTCATCGAAAAAAGTCGGTTTATACTTTTTCGGGAGGAATGCGTCAACGATTTGGCATTGCTCAGGCACTATTAGGTGATCCGCAAATCATTATCGTGGATGAACCTACTGCAGGTTTAGACCCTGAAGAAAGAAATCGATTTTTAAACTTACTGAGTGAAATTGGAGAGAATGTCATTGTTATTTTATCTACTCACATTGTAGAAGACATTCGGGACCTCTGTTCGAATATGGCTATTCTTGGAGCCGGGAGAATTATCAGCCAAGGCAACCCTTCTGAACTTACTAATGAGTTAAGTGGTAAGGTCTGGCGAAAAATAATTCCGAAGAATGCGCTCCCTAATTATAGGAATTCCTTTCCCGTGATTTCAACAAGATTATTTTCTGGGAAAACTCAGATTAAGATTTTGTCAGAACAACAACCCGAGGCTGGTTTCGAATTGGTCCCTCCTGATTTGGAAAATGTCTATTTCTGGAAGTTATTAACGGTGGACAGTTCTACGTTTGACGGTTGACGGTTCCCACTACCGTAGAACCGTTCAACCGTCCATCGTCCATCGTCCATCGTCCACCGTCCACCGTCCACCGTCAAAAAAAACTCCATGCTTAAATACTTATTTCATTTCGAATGTCTTTACCAAATAAAACAACGCTTTTTCATCGGCTTTGCTTTGCTTTTCTTATTCTTTGGCTTTTCGATTGGTCGAGGTGGATATGGCTTAGCCAAGCAAACTATAAATTCTTCTTTTCAAGTTAGTTACAACATGGGCTTACTAAGTCTGGGTTGTGTCTTTGCGATTATGTTCTTTGCAATCAGCGGCATGCTAAGAGACCGACAATACAAAGTAGAACCTATCATTTTCAGTACCGCTATTAAAAAGTCTACCTATTTTTTGAGTCGATTTTTAGGGGTATTCGTTTTTAGTCTGATTGTATTTAGTTTTTCATTAATTGGATTTTTAATAGGGAATTTTATCGCAGATGCGGCTCCTGAACAATTAGCAGCTTTCGAACTAAGTAATTATTCATGGGCTTGGTTGATCATCATTTTACCCAATATTTTTATTTGTACTTCTATTGTTTTTTCCGTAAGTGCTTTAACAAAAAACAACATTGCAACTTACATAAGTGCCGTTTCCATTTACGCACTTTATATGATATGTTCTTTCTTTTTCAATTCTCCTCTATTAGCGAATTCCGTCCCGCCGTCTCCTGAAAATATGGCTTTAGCGGCTTTAGCTGATCCTTTCGGACTCTCCGCATTTTTTGAACAAACACAATATTGGACAATCTTTGAGAAAAACACAAAGTCCATATCTTTCTCAGGTTATTTCATGTGGAGTCGACTCCTTTGGGTTTCAATATCCTCGGTTCTTTTAGCGGTCACTTATCGATTATTTTCGTTTAGAACAGTGCATCAAAAAATCAAAAAAACGGAGTTAGTTCGCGATGAAAACATGGAGCGAAAATCTTATCAACCAAGTAAACCATTAGAAATTAATAATAAAACACAACGACAGTCTTTTTTATCTCTATTAAAAATAAATTTGTCAAACGTATTCACCAGCCTGCCTTTTTTGGCTTTGATGTTGATTTGGGTTGTGATTGTTTTTACAGAGATTTACAGTCGAATAAATCACGGCGGACATTACAACGATAGTCAATATCCGACGACTAATTTAATGGTCTGGTTGATAGAAGAGCCTTTGATTCTTACCAGCCTTGCCCTAATCGTTTTCTATAGCGGTGAAATCATCTGGAAAGAGCGGAATATAAATTTTAGTAGTTTTATTGATTCAACTCCGGTTTCTAACATCACTTTATTTTTTGCAAAACTAAGCACTTTACTGCTACTCCCCGTATTATTTATCTTAACTGGAATTTTAATCGCCATCGGTTTTCAAATTTCAAAAAGCTATTATCAATTTGAAATTTGGCAATACTTCTCCATGTTTTATTTCTCCGGAGCACAATTATTTTTCATAAGTCTTCTCGCTTTTTTTGTTCAAAGTATCTGTAACAACAAATACCTGGGCATGTTTATTACCGGGCTAATTGTTTTATTATTAGGAACAAATTTGTCTAGCCTCCTAGGCATCTATCATCCATTATTAAAAATCGGGGACTTCCCTCTTGTCAACTTCAACAACATGAATGGTTATGGTTATTCTACCATTCGTTTTCATCAAGTAGCTTTTTATTGGATCTCCTTGGGTATCATCCTGAGCTTGTCGTCTTTCAAATTATGGCGAAGAGGCAACATCCATCAATATTCCTTCAGAATAAAACAACTAATGTCCAACTGGAAGAGATGGCAGCAACTTACGCTAGTTGTATTCAGTTTGTTATTTATACTTTCTGGCTCTTTTATATTTTACAATACAAATGTCGTTCAGGATTATCAAACACGTACGGATCGTTTAGATTTTAGCGAAGCTTATGAACGAAAATTTAAGCAATACGAATCGCTTGGTCGATTATATCCCATTGATATAAAAACGGAATTAGACCTTTTTCCTGATCAAAATAGATACACCCTTAAAGCCAATTATTTATTGGAAAATAAAAATGATGAGCCCGTTAATCAGGTTTTTATCACCTCTAAAAAAATGGTGAAAAATCTACAACTCGAGAATGCGAGCCTTATCGAACGGGACACTTTTTTTGAGACCTATTTATTTCAACTAAATGAACCCCTCTTCTCGAAAGAACGATTAAAATATTCCTTCGAAATAATTCATCAACAAAAAGGATATGAGACGCCGAAGAGCTTAGTTAAGAATGGCTCTTATATCATTCACACGGGCTTAGGTCCAGCTTTGAATTATCGCAGCAGTAAGGAAATCCACGACAATTTCGAAAGACAAAAACGAGGTCTTCCAAAACGGGAAGAAGAAGCGGTTAACGAAGATCATCTTCACCTGGAGGAAGCAAGTATTGGAAAGCTCCCCTTCGAGACCATTGTTTCTACACAAGCTGATCAAACCGCAATAGCCACTGGAAACCTAATCAAACAATGGACGAAAAATGGTCGTAATTTTTATCATTACAAAACCAATATTCCCGTTACACCCCTACTCGGTTATTTCTCCGCGAGATACCAAACTAAGAAAATAAATCACAAGGGTATTTCCATCGAACAATACTATCACCCCGATCATGAGTACAACATTGAAGCCATTGAAAAAAATACAAAGTATGCTTTAGATTATTGTATCAAAAACTTTGGTCCTTATCCATTTGATCATTTGAGAATTGCGGAAATACCTGGCCATTGGAACTTTGGTGGACAAGCTATGCCGGGAACAATTAGCATGGTGGAAGACCGAATGTATCTCATCGACAATAGAGATCCAGCAGGTTTTGATCTGGTGGCCAAACGTACTATTCATGAAGTAGCACATCAGTGGTGGGGTGTAATTTTGTTGCCAAAACAAACCGAAGGAGCTAGTTTCTTTATGGAGGGTTTTGCAAAATATACCGAAGCGGCTGTCATGGAAAAGCACTATGGGAAAGGAGCCATTTGGCAACTTAGTGAAACTTCAAACAGAAGATACTTTAGAAGCAGAACTTTTGAAAAAGGGATAGAACCGCCGCTGTATTTTTCTGATGGTCAGGATTATTTATCCTATGGAAAAAGCTATGTGGTCTTACTCGCCATGAAAGAATTGATTGGTGAAGAAAATGTAAACTCCGCTATTCGAACTTTGACAGACAGGCATAGAGCGGAAGTCGAACCAACCCTAACTATCACTGAATTACTAGAGGAGTTTTACAAACGGAGCCCCAAAAAACATCATGCGTTGATTGACGACTGGTTAAAAAAAGTGATTACTTATGATTTAAAGATAAACAATACGAGTTATAAAAAACTTAGTAATGGTCAATTTGAAATCACATTAGACATCAGTGCAAAACGCTATGAACAAAACGACCAAGGTGCTGCTATAGCAATTGATATTAATGAGCCCATTCAAATTGGTTTATTCAAAAAACATCCGAGAACGATTACTCCCCAAGATGAGATCTTATACCTGAAGGTTCATCAGGTTAATAAAGAAAAAATGACGTTTAAGATTATTGTAAATGAAAAACCGGAGTATATTGGAATTGATCCTTTTGGGACTCGGTTGGATTCGGATCGGGTGGATAATTTAGAACGTCTTCAATAAACCCATCTCTTCCCTTCGAAGAATTGGCAGCATAATATTGTAGATTTTCTGCTACACCAAAAAATGACGACTCCCTCCTTGGTGTCCCCTAAACATTCACTATTCATTTCTGATTAGCCTTTTTAGAAGAAAGGGCTAAATATCTTAGACATTCAACAGGTTCAAAGGACATATACCCACGAATTCTTGTCCCACACATGTAAAACATTATGTATAAATATATTTTTTAAGATGAAATTGATTTGAAAGATCTGGAATTAATTATCTTTGAAAAAAATTAAATATATCATATTCTCTATATGTACTACAATCATATGTATGGTTCAGGTACTTTATAGCTGGAATATGAGATTTCAGTTCCCCCCCTTTCAATGAATTGTATTTAACATTGCTTTCTTTTAACAACTTGTATAATTTTTAATTATGAAATTTTCAAAAATATTATTGACTCTTTGTTTTGGGCTTATGGTTTTGTTTAAAGTTGAAGCACAAGCACATAACGATCTTCATGAAATACATAGTAAGTCTGTAACCATCGATAACAAAACCAATCTTCTTAGACATGGGCATAATGAATTTCAATATGACGTCACCGACGGAAATATAGAGCTTGTCATATATGAAGGAGCATACATGACGAAAGTGGTAGGCGATCAAAAAGCAATTCTCATGAACCAATGGTTAGGAGATAGAATGGAGGAGTATTCAGATCCCTCGGAAACTAACATATCTGTTTGGAAAACGGATGAAATGCATGTCATATTTGACCTCGCTACAAAGCTGAATGAGACGCGTTACGAATTGAAATTTTATTTTCACAAGCATTAATATTTAGAGGTAATGGACTTCTAATCCTTTTGTATTATGCTCAATGCTATTTCTTTAAATTGCAAAACTTAAAAACGCTTAAAATGAAAAATAAACTTTCTATCTATATCGTATTTATCATTTCCACATTCCTTATGTTACCAAATAACATAAAATCCTTCACTTTCACATTTACTAATAATGGAGTAGATATTGTAACTCATCCAACAGGTTATAACGGGACTGGTGGAGTTGTTACTGTTTCGGTAGGAATAGACCCTACAAGCGTGAATAGCGCAGCTATGGCTATTCCTACTCAAAATGTCATCACAACTGTTAATGCTTTATTAGAAACAACAGGCAATTTACAGACTGCTAATGTTCCTTTCGCTCAGCATGATTTTGAATCTGTTCTTCTTCATGAATTAATACATTCCATAGGTTTGGGGCATCCAAACCTTGGGGCACAAGGTAGTTTAACATCAGCAGAAAGAGAATATACGAATAGTACTACCGGAGCGAATACTACATTTGACCTTGATGACGGAGCAGATAATGTTATAGGTTCAGCTGATGATATACGAGGTGATGACGTGAACTTAAATTGGTTCAGAAAATCCAATAACAATCCTTTCACAATCGCTGGTACTGTAGATGCTACTACTTACAGCAGAGATTTAGCAGATTTGCCAGTAGGTGATAATTTCTCCGCTAATGCTAGTGAAGATGTTGGAGCAGCATTAGGAGTTGCTGACACCGAGGCCGTTATGCAACAGGGTACTCCAAATGGCCAAGCGCAACGCACTTTAGGACATGATGATGTCGCAGGACTTAGATATGGAATGTCCGGAATAGACGAAACGGCTGGTAACAGCGACGATTATACAATTGTTTTAACTTATGCAGGAGAGGATGCTTCTGCAGATATCGTAATCGATTTTGATAATGCTCAAACGGGTTTTGCGGTGTCTCAAAGCAGTGGAACTTTTATTGCTGTAGATCATATAGCTATTACTGGGAATAATATCTTTTTCAATACTTCAGCTGTTACCTGGTTTTTTAATCCTGTCCTTTTACCGATAGAACTAGTCAATTTTAGTGTACGTAAGGATGAAGAAGCGGTATTATTACAATGGACTACTGCTATTGAAACTGGAAATGATTATTTTACGATAGAGCGATCTTCTGATGGACGTAATTTTGAAGAACTAGAGTTAATAGATGGAGCTGGAGATTCTCAGATATTAACAGACTATAAAACCTATGACCGCCAGCCAAATAATGGAGATAATTATTACCGTTTAAAACAAACGGATTTTGATGGTACATTTGCCTACTCTAAAATCGTCTCTGTAAAATTTGGTAACTATAGTGATATTAAAGTTCTTCCGAATCCCGTCAAGGAAAATAACATGGTGTTATCCTACCCCGCTGTTAAAAGCGGAGAGCTACAAGTAGAAATTATGGATATTAGAGGACGAATACTTAGTAGTCAATCCTATTCTACCACTAAAGGAGATAATCTTTTTACTATTAATATCGATGGTTATCAAAATGGTGTTTATATTTTACGCACTTATCAAGGTACAACCATTGAAACGACTCGGTTTGTAAAATTATAAAGCAAGCCTATAGAAAATCAAAAGTGGATAAAAGAATTAAAACTCTTTTATCCACTTTTTTTAACTGTGGTAGTTATATATTTTTTTGAGGCAGCCTCAACCAAAACTTATCATTATTTCGACCAATTGGTTTGAAATAAAAATGCGCAACAATTTGAAATTCAAAAAGTTACGCATTTAATCTGTGATCCCGCCAGGACTCGAACCTGGAACCTGCTGCTTAGAAGGCAGCTGCTCTA
>CAZDTI010000136.1:0-19035 GCA_964508085.1 uncultured Saprospiraceae bacterium
CGATCAATATTTTTGAGTGCGTCTTGCGAGTTCCCCAAGCGGTAATGTGTGATTCCTTTTTCATACCAAATGTCTGCATTGAAAGGTTTTAGGTTTAAATAAGAATCATGGTCTAGTAAGGCTTTATCATACTGCTGTAGACTAGTGAAAACTAGAGATCGATTAAGGTAAGCATTAGCAAAATCTGGCTCTACTTTAATGCCTTCATTTAAATCTTGCAAGGCAGCTTGAAGATTTCCTTTGGCACCGTATGCCGCACCTCTGTTGACGAAGAATTCTGCTTCTGTCTTCTTCATATCTATGGCTTTACTGTACTCCGTAATCGCTAAATCCGTTTGATTGTTATCAAAGTAGGTCTTCCCTAAACTGTTGTGCAACTCTCCGGTAGGTTGTATGCTGATCGCTTTTTTATAATCAGCTTCTGCTTTGGCATTGTTCTTTTCGTTCTCTCTATAATATCGCGCACGGTTCCCCCAAGGCAGGGTAGAGCGGTCGTAGTATTTGAGAACATGTGTCCATAAAGTACCACCGTTTTCCCAAATTTTGGATTGGTTATAAGTCATACCAGCAAAAATTAAAAGATAAGCGCCTAGGCCTACATTTAAAAACATAGTATGGCCAGGATTCTTTTTTCGCCAAGTATCATAGCCCCAGGCGACTAGGAAAAATAATCCCATATAAGGAATATAAGTGAAACGGTCGGCTTTTAATCCTTGACCAGCACCTAGTATTTGTAACAAGAACATTACATTGAAGGTGAAAAATGCAAAAGCAAAAATAATCGCATGCCGTTTTTGTTGGAAAGCTTTGAATAAAAAGAAACCAATCACAGGAATCGCTGCTAAGCAAGCCCAATAGTACCAGGTTAATTTGGACACATAAGGATAAAGTGGAGACATCTCATACGGGAATACAAATTTGATCAAATAAATACAATAGGAAAAAGCACCTACCGCCAGACGATCATGAATGCCATAGCTTGTAACTTCTTCATTAACATTGATACTCCCTTCTGCGGAAAGAAAATAAATTCCAGCTAAACCAAAAGCGAGAGACAATAACCAGTAAGGCCATTTTTCAAAAATCAACTTAAAATCGAGAGGTCGTTTAAAATAATAATCAATGGCCAACATAGAAAGTGGTAAGGCAACTGCTTGTATTTTTGAGAATAAAGCGAAAACGAAAAGTAGAAGTGTTATTCCTTGATAATAGCTTTTCTTATCTGGCGTTTTTAAGGATTTAATATAATAGTAAATAGCTGGGAAATAAAAGGCACCTAATAATACATCTTTCCGTTCCGTTACCCAGGCTACTGACTCTACCCGCATTGGATGGATACCAAATAGTAATGCAGCTACAATAGCAGCTTCTCGACTCAGATTCAATAGGAGCATAATGCGATAAACCATAAAAACGCAAAAGAGATGCAACAGTAAGTTGTTGAAATGAAAAATCCAAGGTTTATATTGTTGGCCATCATGACCACCAAGTATCTCTTTATCAATTAAAAAAGTAAATATCGGTAACGGATTATAGTTTCCGATAATCGTCCCTTTCTCAAAACTGAAAATATTTTTAATGTTCTCTGCTGAGAATTCACGTAAATTTTCATTCTCCAGAATGTTTACATCATCATCCCAGTTCACAAACTGATTATCGAGTGTAGGAGAAAAGGCAATGGCTGTTACCAACAAGATAAGTAGGGCCGGTACATATAAAGAAGGCTGGCTCCAAAAAGACTTGGATACTGGACTTTTATGTTTGGCTTTGTGTTTCTTAGTGGCTTTGTTTTTCTTTTTCTTGGACATAGGAGAGTGAGATATGATTTTTACAAAGGAAAAGGGGAGTGTCTCTAAATTAAGTTATGTGTAACAATAAAAGTATCTACGGAAAACTCAACTATTAGATTCGAGTAGAACCAACTCAATCATAGTCGAGATAGAAGGTGTAGATGCGACCTGTATATTTTCCAAGCCTAAAGATAATAAGGCTTCGGCAGTTGTTTCTCCAATTGCGAAAACCTTTTGCCATTTTTTTATAGTATAGCGCTGATAGTAGGCTTGCGCATTGAGTGGACTGGTGAATAAAAGGTAATGACATTGGGGTACTGAAAATTCTGTCATAGGCTGATTATCATAGACCACAAAGTCTATTTGATTCACTTTTTCTTCCTTTAAGAGCTGTTGAATAGATTGTAATGAATTTTCACCACGAACAAAAAGTACTTTTTGGTTTTTTGCTTTTTTTAGAAAAGCCTTGGCAGTTGTTTCTGCTTTCCCCGTTCCTTCAAATTCAGGAATAATATTTCGATAGTTTTCTAAAAAGCGAGCACTCCCTTTCCCGAAAGTAGCATATTTCAATTGTTTTACCTTCCGTGGCATACCCATCCGTACACCTGTCCAACAGGCGGGATCATCAAGGCCGTCAAAGTAATGGCGAATGCCTTGTTTGCTATAGAAAAAAATCCAATCGGACTCAGGAACTTTGGTGAAGGGAAGGCGGGTAAATTCTATAAGCGATTTGCCATGAATCAATAAATCATTTTTCAACAATTCTTCTACAAGATTTGCATCTCCTTCGAGGTCGCGAGTAATGAATATTTTTTTCATAAGTAGTTGGTCGAAAATAATGATGAGTTTTGGCCGAGGCTATTTTTGAGTTAGTCGAGGAGTAAAAAACGGAGCCCGCCCGACCGAATTCTTTGTCTTTCGGGCAGGTTATGCCTTAGCATAATGAGTATTTTTGCGACGAAGGATAACTTAAAAAGAGACCGCCATAGCTTATTAATTATTTTGTCCAATTACTTCAGGCTACTCAAATTCATCAATAGCTCCAATCTTAACCAAGGTGTAAAAACAGTTTGCAGTAACTTTCACATCTAGTGCTGCATTGTGCAAACCTTGGGGAGTCTTTTTATATAATTTTTGATATAGTTCCTTTTGAGAGGGCCATTTGAATCGGCCATGCGTACCGGGTATTTTGCAGTAATGTGTACTTTCTTGCATTACACAAATTCGTTCTGTATCAAAAAGAACATGTTTCATTTCCTTACGGAAAAACTCAGCAGCAATTATTTTTTCCTGAGCATTCATGTTGTGCGCAACTAAATATTTTGCGGGACGAATTGCTTCTGCAAATTTTTCCAACACCTCTCCTACAGGAACCCCTTGCTCCATTGCGACTTCGGTAGTGATGCCATTCCGATTCGCAGATTCATCTGGAATTTCAAAGCCATCCGGTTTGATGATGTATGTTTGGTGATCAACCAGCTTTTTATTCATGTCAAAAGCAATCCAGGCGATCTGCGTCATCCTTGGCCAACTAGAAACTTCTGTATGTGGCGCCTTGTATTTTTTCGGCATACCTGCCGTTTCTATATCGAAGAAAAAGTGCATGTATAGAATGTTTTTTTTGTTCTACGTTATAAATATAATAGACTTAGGTTTAAGTAGTTGGGGCAATGAGGAGGAGCGTTCCTTCTTTCGCGGTATTTCGCGTTAGTGGGAAACCTCACCTACCTTATCACCTCATTTCCCCTCTTCACGATTTTAATGTGTTCTAAATGATGCTCTCCATGCCAGGCATAAAAAGCCAAGGCGTATTCTAGTCGCCAAATATCTTTGCTTGCCGGATGAAAAAACGTACGATTCCATTGTTCGGAACCCAATTGTTGTAAAGTCAGTGCCCAGCGCTTATGTAAAGCACTGATTAAGTTAAGGGATAAGCTAATAGGTGCCGACTTCCCATCAGGTAATTCGGCCCAAGCGACTTCATCATAAGGCCTGATAGCGGGATGTTCCTCCGTAAGTGCTAACTTAAAACGAGTGTAGCTGTTGATATGACTATCTGCGATGTGGTGGATTACTTGCCGGGCAGTCCAACCATCAGGTCGGTAAGGTGTATCCAGTTCTTCGTCCGTCATATCAGTAGTCAAAGCATTCAGACGTTCAGGTAGTGACACTATTTGAGCAATAAAAGTTGAAATAGTTTCTGGGGAGTATGTCGTTGGTTCCGCAAAACGGCCAATGGGGAAGCGAAGGTTTTCGTGGGGCATGGTAAAAAGGAGTTTATGATTTTTTTTCTAACAGTTTATCTACAACTCGCTCTGCTAGTTGGTTAGAGGTGCTGGAGGACATCTGAACTTTTGTCAATTCTCCATCCCAAGTTTTTGCCATGGCCGCCCAAATGTGATAATTACCATCGTCATCTTTTTCACAAAAAGCACCCATTGGCAATTGACAACCTCCATCTAAAAGCTTTAGTATCTTTCGTTCCACATTCGTTTTCTCTGCTACATCACTGTCGTGTAATTTCTTTACAATTCGTCGAGTAGGAATGTCGTCTTTTCTAGTTTGAAAAGCTAGGACCCCTTGTGCTGGTGCGGGAACGAACTCTTTGGGATGAAAACGAACCACTTTAAGGTCAGTCAAGTCAATCTCTAAACGTTCTAAGCCAGCAGCAGCTAATAGAATTGCATCAAAGTTTCCCTCTTGTAATTTTCGTATTCGAGTTGGAACATTACCACGGATGTCTGACATTTTTAGATCAGGTCGGAAGCCTAAAAGTTGTGCTTTTCGTCTAGCAGAAGAAGTCCCAACTAGTGCTCCTTCTTTCAAAAACAAATCAGCGCCTTCCGTAACAGATTCTTTCCGGATTAGCATCCAATCAGCTGGATTAGCTCTATAAGAAACACCAGAAATAACTAATCCTTCTGGGGAAGTTGTCGGTAGATCCTTCATAGAATGAACAGCCAGGTCCACATCGCCTCGTAATAAAGACTCTTCGATCTCTTTAGTAAAGAACCCTTTACCTTCTATTTTATCAAAACTCAAATGTTGAATCTGGTCGCCTTTTGTTTTTATAATGGTCAACTCAGATTTGTAGCCTAATTCCTTCAATTGAGCTTGGAGGAAGTGAGCTTGCCAAAGTGCTAATTTGCTCCCTCTGGTTCCGATCTTAACTATTGTTGTTTGTACTTCTGACATGGTTGTTATTTGCCGCAAATATAGTTCTTTTTCCTTACCTTCGCCTTATGGAATTTACAGCAAAAGAAATTGCTTTACTGGTCAATGGAACAGTGGAAGGTAACGAGAATGTTGCCGTAATGGCTCCTGCGAAGATAGAAGAAGCACAGGAAGGAAATATCAGTTTCATTGCCAACCCTAAATATGAAAACTTCGCTACAACCACTAAGGCATCTTTACTTTTAGTAGGTACTGATTTCAACGCAAAAACACCATCAACTACCAGTCTGATAAGAGTAGAAAATGTTTATGCTGCTCTTGCCATCCTCCTAAATCATTATCAAAATCAATCCAAACCGTCTTCAGGAATTGCTTCTAATGCTTTTATTCATCCAAATGCAGCGGTTGGGGCCAATGCTAGCGTTGGTATGTTTAGTATCATAGAAGATGGAGCTAAAGTAGGGGATAATTGTTTGATTTACCCACAGGTATATATTGGTAAAGGGGTAGTATTGGGAAACGATGTTACTTTGTATCCCGGTGTCAAAATTTACCACCAATGCCAAATCGGAGACCGCTGTATTTTGCATGCTAATGCGATTATTGGTAGCGATGGTTTTGGATTTACGCCTACAACAGATGGACATTTTGAAAAGATAGCGCAAATCGGAAATGTAGTTTTAGAGTCAGATGTTGAAGTGGGGGCTAACACGGTGATAGATCGGGGTACGATGGGGTCTACGATTATTCGCCAAGGTGTTAAATTAGATAACTTGATTCAAATAGCGCATAACGTGGATATCGGTAAGCATACTGTTATTGCAGCTCAAGCTGGAGTGGCAGGTAGTACACAAATCGGTGCGCATTGTCAGATAGGAGGGCAGGCTGGATTTGTTGGGCATGTTAAGGTCGCCGATGGAACGAAAGTACAAGCACAGAGTGGAGTAGCAGCCCCAATTAAAAAAGAGAACACAGCAGTGTATGGATCTCCCGCTATAGGTTACAGCGAATATTTGCGATCCTATGCAGGATTTAAAAATCTGCCTGATTTACTGAAAAAAGTCAGGGCTTTAGAGAAACGATTGAAGGATTTAGAGAAGGAATAAGGAAATTCGATCAAGCAGATGTTTAGGAAGCTGTAAGGCGAATTAGTAAAAATGACTGGTCGTATCCCAAAAATATATACCTTTGCGGGAACTTTGCCTAAAAGCTCAGGTATTCCACACAAAAAAGAGAAATGAAACAGCACACCATTAAAAAATCAGTCAGCGTTAAAGGCGTTGGTTTACATACTGGCGAAAAGGTAAAATTGACTTTTAAACCAGCACCAGAAAACCATGGCTTCAAATTCCAAAGAGTGGATCTGGAATCCAAGCCTGTGATAACTGCTGATGTAAATAAAGTTGTTTCTACCAATAGAGGAACCACCCTTAAAAGCGGAGAGGCTACAATCAGCACCGTAGAGCATGTACTTTCTGCTTTAATGGGATTGCATATTGATAATGTATTGATTGAAATCGACGGGCCCGAAGCGCCTATTATGGATGGTAGTTCAATGCCGTTCTTGAAGAGCTTAGAAAAGGCAGGAATAGAAGAGCAGGCGAACGAACGAGAATACTTTACGATTAGAGAACCCATCTCTTATCGTGATGAGGAAACCGGAGCTGAATTGATAGCCTTACCCGCCAATGATTTCCAGATCACTACCATGATTGACTTCAACTCTGATATTTTGGGTCACCAATATGCTTCTCTTGACAGCATGGATGATTACAAAAAAGAGATTGCTGCTTCCCGAACTTTTGTTTTCTTACGTGAATTGGAATTTCTACTAGACCAAAACCTTATTAAAGGAGGGGATTTGGACAATGCCATCGTAATTGCAGATAAAGCAATGGGGCAACGAAAATTAGATGCTTTGGCTAAGCGATTGAAAAAGCCAAAGATGAAAATCGACAAAGAAGGCATCCTAAATACCACGAAACTCCATTTTGAAAACGAGCCTGCTCGCCATAAGCTATTAGATATCATTGGAGATATTGCTTTAATTGGTAAACCAATCAGAGGAAGAATAGTAGCAACCAAGCCAGGGCACACAGCGAACATCGAATTTGCCAAACTCCTAAAAAAAAATTTGGTGGAACAACGCAAATTAAGGGGAATGCCGAAGTACGATCCTACGGTAGAGCCTTTATTTGATACTGTTGCCATACAAAAGATGCTTCCACATCGTTTTCCTTTCGTAATGGTTGATAAAATCTTCGAATTATCGGAAACTCATGTGGCTGGTGTTAAAAATATAACCTTCAACGAATCATTCTTTCAAGGTCATTTCCCAGGGAATCCGGTCTTTCCTGGTGTACTTCAAATGGAGGCGCTAGCTCAAACAGGTGGAATTCTGGCCTTATCAACCGTTCCTGACCCCGAGAATTGGGACACTTACTTTTTGAAAATCGACAATGCAAAATTCAAATATAAAGTGGCTCCTGGCGATGCGCTAATCCTAAAAATGGAATTGCTATCGCCCATCAGAAGAGGAATTGTTCACATGCAAGGCACCGCCTATGTTGGCAATCGAATTGTTTCATCAGGAGAATTGACTGCTCAAATTGTCCGAAGACCTGAATCGAATGATTAAAGAATTTAGGAACATACATCCCGATGCCCAAATTGGGAAGAACGTCAAGATAGCTCCTTTCGCTACTATCGAAGGAGACGTTGTGATTGGGGACAATTGTGAAATTGGCCCTAATGCTTGTATTTTGGATGGAACTCGAATGGGGGACAACTGCCGGATCTTTCCAGGAGCTATTGTTGGCTCTGTGCCTCAAGATCTTAAATTTGAAGGAGAGCTTTCTACATTAGAAATAGGAAACAATGTAATCATTCGGGAATATTGCACCATTAACCGTGGTACAAAAGCGAATTATAAAACCGTTATTGGTAGCCATTGTTTGATCATGGCTTATGTACACATTGCTCATGATTGTGTGCTTGGGAACGGAGTAATTCTAGCAAATAGTGTAAACTTGGCAGGTCATATCGTAATAGGAGATAAAACTATTCTTGGGGGAAATTCGGCGGTGCATCAGTTTGTTCGAATTGGAGATCACGCCTTTGTTGGTGGTGGTTCTTTGGTTCGAAAGGATGTTCCCCCTTTTATAAAGGCTGCTCGTGAACCACTGTGCTATGCTGGTGTAAATAGAATTGGGTTGAGTAGAAGGAATTTCAGTATGGATCAGATACACAATATCCAAGACATCTATCGTATCCTTTATGTCAAAGGATATAACACTACTCAGGCCGTTCGAAAAATTAAAGCTGACTTTGATGAAACAGTAGAACGGAATCAAATACTTTCCTTTATCGATCAAGCCGACCGAGGTATTATCAGAGGCTTTCGCCAAATAAACGGCCACCGATCTAACAATGGACATACATCTCACTCAGATAGCTAAGCGATATCGCTACGACTGGATTTATCGCAATCTGGATTACCACTTTAAGGGAGGGCGTTCTTATGCCATTTTGGGGCCAAATGGTTCTGGAAAATCTACACTTATGCGTGTCCTCTCTGGACATCTTACGCCAAGTAAAGGAAAGATCACTTTTGAAAAAGACGGAAAAAATATTCCTGTAGATGAGGTCTATCACTACATCAGCTATGCTGCCCCTTATATTGATGTCATTGAAGAACTTACCTTAAAGGAAGCGATTGCTTTTCACCGTCGTTTCAAATCTTTCGTTGCAGAGTTGCCGACCGACAAGGATATAATAAAATTATTGAATTTTGAAAATTCAGCAGATAAACAAGTCAGAAACTTCTCATCCGGAATGAAACAGCGATTGAAACTAGTACTTTCCATTTGTACCGATACGCCTATTTTATTATTGGATGAGCCAACCACTAATTTGGATCAGCAGGGTTTTGATTGGTATCGATCTTTGATTGATCGCTTCGGAATAGGGAAGGGGCGATTGATTATTGTGGCATCCAATGTAGAGTTGGATTATGGGTTCTGCGAGGAGAAAATTGAAATGGGAGATTTTAAGAAGTAAGTGAATTTATTCTTCCTCGGTCATCCTTAATAACATTGATTTCACATTTTTCAATGTATTCACGGTCTTTAGTTTCTTTACCAAATTTTCCTTGTTGTTTTTAATCTCCTTTTTTGCACCATCTAAGGTAAAACCTCTTTCCTTTACAAGGGTGTAAATGATCTGAAATTGCTCGATGTTTTGTTTCGTGAAACGACGGTCTCCTTTACTGTTCTTATGCGGTTTCAACAAATCAAACTCTGCTTCCCAAAATCGAATTAAAGATTTGGAAACTTTGAATTGCTCTGCTATTTCGCCGATGGAGTAATAAAGCTTGGTGGTGTCATTGTCGAACATGGACATAAGTAGGGATTTGTTTTTGTAAAAGTAGGGAAATGCTGGGGGGAATCAAAATGTTTTGATCCCGAGCTTGTCTGGCGACTTCAAGTTCGCCTGATAAGTTTTATTATGATTTTCATTTTTCATGATGATTCTATTGTCTAACTCGTCAGGCGACTCGAAGTCGCTTGCCGAGAAGGAGCAGCGTTGAGAGTGTTACATAAAATTAAGTAAGTTTCTTCC
The DNA here is from genome assembly GCA_964508085.1 of uncultured Saprospiraceae bacterium. Lineage (GTDB taxonomy): Bacteria > Bacteroidota > Bacteroidia > Chitinophagales > Saprospiraceae > CALGLS01. Next base: position 9,585 of record CAZDTI010000136.1, read on the forward strand.
GAGCTCTAAATTACACAAGCTTCCCTTCCGTAACCCAGCATAATCTCTAGCGGAAGAAAATGCCCAGTCTTCTTTCTTTGAAACCATTTTTGCTTTTACAGGATTATCGTGAATATAGTTTAGACATTGATAACCATAATCGTTCTCTGCAGTAAACTGTTTATCCAATTGACCATTTCTTTTCTTTAAGGTGAAGATGTCTTCATCCCATCCGTCTTTGGCGTGGCATCTTATTCGGAACAGGCTGCCGGTCCAACCATACTGTTTGTTGATGGCTCGGGTGTAAGAACTTTGTAATAAACCAAGAGCATGGTTTACTGAGATTAAAGAATCCGGACTTGCTATTCGTTTTGACGCAAAATTAACGGGTTGTGCTTTGTTTTTGTAGGTTTTGATCCGTCTAAGGTTTTCGGTAGCGTCAATGCTTTCTCGTAATTCGTTCCTGCTTATTTCAGTGACTTTGACATAAAATTGGAAATGAAAATGATTTGGCATTAAGCAGTAAGAAATTAAATCACCGAAAGGAGAGAGAACGCCTCGCATTTTCCAGAGAAAAAATATGTAGTTCTCTTCGGTTAGAAAGACTTGTCGACCGTTGTTTCCTTGATTGTAGATGTGGAAAATTTGGTTTGTATAAAAGTCCATATTGGTTAGTTTTCTCTTGTTGTTGGGTTTGTCTGGCGACTTTCAGTTCGCCTGTCGAGTTTTTATAAATTCAAGACGAGTTCCAGTTTAAGGTTGTTTTTGAAATACTTTGATAATTATTTTTTGACGATTTTTCCTTGTCTAACTCGTCAGGCGACTCGAAGTCGCCAGACGAGCGGACTACTTCAAAGCCTCCCCCAACAACCTCGTCGTTTTCTTCGGATCCGCCTTTCCTCTCGAAGCCTTCATCACCTCTCCCATAAAGAAGCCCATCAATTTCTTCTTTCCGTTTTTATAAGCGGCTACTTCTTTCGGATTGTTTTCCATAACCGTATTTACTAGTTCCTTCAAATAATCGCCATCGCTTTCCTGGATCAGGTTTTCTTTTTTAGCCAAATCCAATGGGGAAGTATCCGGGTTTTCCAGAAGAAGAGGGAACAACTTAGCATAAGCTACAGAAGAACTGACCTGATTACTTTCAATAAGTTCGATGAACTCAATAATATGCTTAGTTGATAAACTTAGGTCATTCAAATTCTTTTGTTGCTCGTTTGCCAGCGGAAGTATTTTGTTGATAATGAGATTTGCTAATGCTTTATGGTGTTTTGTATTAGTAGCTAAATGGAAGAAATAATCAGCACTTGTTTTTTCTTGTGATAATAAATCCGCATTGTAATTACTTAGTGCATACGTTGTTATTAACTGTTCTTTTACTTCCTCGGGTAAAGCAGGTAAGTTGTTTTTGATATTATCCACATATTCTTTGCTCAATTGCAAAGGAGGCAAATCCGGATCAGGGAAATAGCGATAATCATGTGCGTCTTCTTTTTCCCGCAAAGGAGAAGTGGTACCTGTAGTAGCGTCAAAGTTGAGGGTGTTTCTTTTGATAGTTCCCCCATTATTCAAAATTTTAGTTTGACGTTTCACTTCGTAGGCGATTGCTTGTCGGGCAAAACGCATAGAGTTCAGGTTTTTGACTTCGCATCTTTCCCCATAAGGTTCGGTACCTTTTTTTCTTAAAGAAATATTTACATCACAACGCAAAGAGCCTTCCTCCATGTTTCCGTCAGATACCCCGAGGTAACGAACCAGCTGGCGCATTTTTGTCATAAAAGTAGCCACCTCTTCAGCAGAGCGAAAGTCGGGTTCCGTTACAATTTCTAATAATGGAACTCCAGCGCGATTCAAATCTATCAATGTATATTTCGGATCCGAATCATGGATGGACTTCCCCGCGTCTTCCTCCATGTGAATATGATGTAAGCGTATTGTTTTATCAAATTCCTTTCCTTTGATGGCGAGTGATCCTCCACTACAAAAAGGTTTTTGATCCTGCGTGATTTGATAACCTTTTGGCAAGTCAGCGTAGAAGTAACTTTTTCTATCGAATATGTTGTGTTGGTTGATGTTGCATCCTAGGGCCAAACCGAGTCGTATTGCGTATTCTACCTGTCGTTCATTCAAGCGAGGTAAGGTGCCGGGATGAGCAAGAGAGATCGCGCTGATGTGGGTGTTTGGAGCGCTGCCGAATCGGCTGTCATCTCCACAAAAGGCTTTGCTTTTAGTGGCCAGTTGTACGTGTACTTCGAGGCCGATGACTGTTTCGTAAATGGTGGTGTTCGACATGATTTGTTAGAATGTAAGAAAACTGATAATGATAGCTACAATAGCAAAAATAGAAATGGCAACCAAATAACTGAGATTTAATAATAGAAACTTTAATACTGTTTTTCCTACGCTTTGTTTGTAAACCTGTTTCATTGCAGCGTACAAATATACAAGGGGAACAACGAGTCCCAGCCAGAGGATCTCAGGGGTGACGTTGAAAAAGTGACAAAGTAATATTAGTAACCCTAACAATATAAACGCAAAGCTATGGTAATGTAAGCTGAAAATAAAGTGGTCGACGAAATACTGCTTTCTGCGCCAATAGAGTAATTTTAAAATTAAGGCAACAATGGGCATCATGAAAAGTGCTTGGATGGTGATTCTGCTGATAATGTACTGCTCAAGACTATCTCCATTTTTCAGGTTCTTTATTTGTTGTCGAGCGAGCAGGGTAGAAAAAAAACCATCTACCTTATGTTTCCTAAAAAGAGAATCCTCACTCAACCTAAAAATATCAATAGTAGGAACATCATGGTCTTCTGTACTAAAGCCCCAATCTCCGCCCTCACCAGTGTACTGAACAAAGGAAATGGGGCTTTCATCTGTCTCTCCATTAGTGATTTTTTGAATAATGGTATCTACTATTTGAGTTGTGCTGCTGTCGGGGAAAAGTTGATGTAGCGTTGGGTTCAATTCTACAATCTCTTGAGCAATAGCGCTTCGCTGTAATTGGTAAATATACTCATCGTTAAGACTATGCTGTTCACTATCATTGTTGAATGCCGACAAGGAGGCGATTAAAAATACCGAACTAACAATAAATACCCGTATTGGAGGGGTGAAGCTTTTTATTTTACCTTCAATAAATGCATTGGTTAGTTTACCTGGGGTGAAAATCCCAAAGAAGGAGCGGAAAGCCTTTGAATCAAGATTGAAAAGAGAACTGAAAAAATCACCAAGAATGAACCACAACGTTGGCTTGCCCGTTCGGTATTTCTGTCCACACTGGTGACAGAATAGATGACCTTCTCTTAATGGTGCGTTACAATTACTACAGTTTTTATTGGAGTTAGACATTTTAGGGTAATAATTTTTTGCTGTTATTAAAATAACAAAAAGCTAATCATAATAGCAAATGCAGAGAAACAGGCACTCAGAAAGACGTAGCTACAAAGTAAGCCAATATATTTGATAAATGTCTTTCCTGTTTTTTGATGGTAGACTCTTTTCATCGCTAAAAATAGATATGCAAAAATAGATAGAATAGATATTGCAATTACAATTCCGGGTAAGTAATGTCCTAATAGTCCGAGGAATAAAATGAGGATAAAACTAAAAGCGTGAAAGTGTAAGGTGAATATCAAATGCTCCACATAAAAGTAGTCATGTCGGATATAGAAAATCTTTAGAATTAAAGCCACAATAGGCATCATCAATAATAAAGTGATACTCAATTTACTAATGAAAAATTCTATAACTCCTCGTCCGCCTTTTTTGAATTTAGTAGATTGGCCCAATATCATTTTTCCCATGAAACTTCGGTCCTTGCCATACATTTCTACCAATTCGTCGGAAGACTTAAGCAATAAATCCTTTTTTGCTATTACGGGGATTTCAAAATTTGAATGGATATTACCAAAATTGCCAATATCTAGACTGTCTTCGACTAGCGGGTAATGAGCTTTCAGTATTTGACTAAGCGTATCTGTTGCAGCGAGTGCAATGGAATCGATGAATAAAGAATCTGTCTGTATTTTTGCACTATCTAATCTTTCATGAAACTCAATCCAATCTAAATCCTGCTTTAATCGAATAAAAGCATTATCCCCAAAGTCCGCTTTTGAAATATTCAAACTTACTAATGCAAATAGAAAGAAAGCAGGTACTAGAAATAATTGCAGTGGATTAGAATAGCTTTTATGTTTCCCAAGGAAATATTCTTTTGTCAATTTACCAGGAACGAATAGTGCGATAAGTGTTCTGAAAAAACGGGAGTCCAGATTAAAATAGTGCTGAAAAAAATCTCTTAGAAAATTGTGAAAAGGAACTTTGCCAGTTGTGTATTTTTGACTGCAATTGGAACAGAATAAAGCATCTGAAGGGAGGGAAGCATTACAGTTACGACAGTTTTTCTGATCTGAATTGTTTTTCATAGGTCGGATATTTACACAGCAGAAAAGGTAGTAACTAAATGCGACACAAAAAAATAATTTCGACGACTGTAAATAGGATACAAAAAATCCCGCTTTCCAAATTAATGGAAAGCGGGATTTTTTGAGCAGTAAAAACTAATTGAATCTACAATTAATCAAAAGACTGATTTGTAATTGCTGCCATATTTGCCAATTCTTGATATTCTTCTACAGATAACCCATCCATACAATAGTGAATAGGATCTACCTTTTTGCCTTTGTTGTGTACTTCGTAGTGAAGGTGTGGAGCAGTGGAAGTTCCAGAAGTTCCAACGGTTCCAATCTGCTGTCCACGAGTTACTTTTTGTCCCAACTTTACATCAATATCTTTCATATGCGCGTAAAGCGTTTTGAAACCGTAACCGTGATCGATAATAATGTTATTACCATAACCACTTTTTCTTCTTTCTATACGAGAAATCTTTCCATCTCCAGTTGCTTGTATTGGTGTTCCCATCGGACAAGTAAAATCAATACCGTAATGCATCTTTCTTCTTTTCCAGATAGGATGAAAACGCATCCCAAAACCAGAAAGCGATCGAATATTTCTTTTCAATCTATCTGAACGAACAGGCTTGATTGCAGGAATACAAGCCAACATCACTTCTTTATCTTCAGCGTGTTGAACTACATCATCCAAAGATTTGGATTGTAAAGTCAGTTGACGCTTTAATTTTTCTAATTTCAACCTGGTGCTAATAAGAAGTTCTCCAGAGTATTTGTAATTGGAAAGGTCTTCATATTTCTCAGATCCTCCAACACCACCTTCCCATACATCCTGGTCAATTGGATCCATCCCAAACATCATCCGGTGTACACTGGCGTCTCTATCTTGGATATTACCAAGGACTTTAGACATATTCTCCATTTCGCTGTTGATAGCGGCAGTCTGCATCTTCATCTGTTCGATTTCTCGAATCAGTGCCTGCTCCTTAGGAGAAGGAAAGAAAGTAAAGGCAATGGAAATTATTATGAAGGCGGCTAACACTACGGCGGATACGAAACCAAATATCTTCAGTATACGTACTTTCAATGGTTCAACTACTTTTTCGTAGCGAAGCGTCGAAGTATTATAAACGAACTTTTCTTTTTTCATCATTATCAAAAATGACTTAATGTTGTTGTGAACTAAAAAACTAAAAATCAGTACTTTTGGGGCGCTAATGCAAAAAGCATGTGTTAATACATGGTTTGCTTAATTTAGTGTTCCAGTTAATTTTCTATAGTATGCGGCGACAAAATTAGGTTCCAAATCTTAGAAATTCAAGGATTTCGCCAGCTAATTTGCCTTTTAGGGCCATTAGTTATCCACATTTTTACGAAAGTATAAGCAAATAGTTTAAAAATGTTGTTTTGGTATTTAAACTATTCGCCATATAGTAATTGGATTTTAAACAAAATGGTGATGTTGGAAACTTTCTTGGGAACTTTTTAAACAGCTATTCTGTCAAAGAACTTACAGCGCATTAAGAATCATAAATACATCATTATACTGCTCAAACAGTTGACCTCTCCATAAAATCCGAATAATGGGAAGTTAACAGTTAACAGTTATAGTTAACAGTTAGACAATGAAATCATCAGAAATCAGACAAAAATTCCTTTCCTTTTTTGAGAACAAAGGCCATAAGGTCGTTCCTTCTGCTCCATTGGTCAATAAAGACGATCCTACTTTGATGTTCATCAACGCAGGAATGAATCAATTTAAAGATTACTTTCTAGGGAATTCTAAGCCGGATAATCCGAGAATAACGGATACGCAAAAATGCCTTCGGGTATCTGGAAAGCAGAATGACTTGGAAGAGGTCGGGATTGACAGTTACCACCATACCTTATTTGAGATGTTGGGGAACTGGTCCTTCGGAGATTATTTCAAGGAAGAAGCTATTGCTTGGGCTTGGGAGTTATTGACAAAGGAATATGGTATTTCTCCAGACCGTCTATACATCACGATTTTTGAAGGTGATGAAAAGGATAAGTTGGAAAAGGATGATGAAGCAGCAGGATTCTGGAAAAAATGGATTGCTGAAGATCGCATTTTGCCTTTCGATAGAAAAGATAACTTTTGGGAGATGGGAGACACCGGTCCTTGTGGTCCTTGTTCCGAAATCCATGTCGATCTCCGTTCCGAGGAAGAGCGTGCAAAAGTCGATGCTGCCACATTGGTAAACATGGATCACCCCCAAGTAGTGGAAATCTGGAATTTGGTTTTCATTCAATTCAATAGAAAAGCAGATGGTTCTTTAGAAAAATTACCAAATGCGCATATTGACACCGGGATGGGTTTCGAACGCCTCTGCATGGCTTTACAAGGCAAGACTTCAAACTACGATACAGATATTTTTACACCGTTTATTGCTTTTGTAGAAAAGGCAAGTGGTAAAAAATATACGGGTTCTTATGAGCGAACGGCGATGGTGGATATTTCGATGCGAGTTATTGTGGACCACATTCGTGCGGTGAGTTTTGCGATTGCTGATGGAGAGTTGCCATCAAACAACGGTGCGGGTTATGTGATCCGTCGAATTTTGCGACGTGCGGTTCGATACTACTATTCCTTTTTAGATATCAAAGAGCCTTTCTTGACCAAGATGGTTCCTTTATTAGCATCTGAATTTGTAAATGTTTTTCCAGAGCTGGATAAACAAAAAGACTTTGTTGCAAAGGTGATAATGCAAGAAGAGAAATCTTTTTTACAAACTTTGGAAGGAGGATTGAAACGCTTGGATAATATAAAAATTACAAACAATCAATTGGATGGAAAGGTAGCTTTTGAGTTGTACGATACTTTTGGCTTTCCAATTGATTTGACTCGTTTAGTCGGAGAGGAAAAAGGCTGGACTGTTGACGAAGAGGCTTTCTCTGCTGCACTTCAAGCACAAAAAGAGCAAGGCCGTGCTGATGCAAAAAAAGAAACTGGTGATTGGATATATATTACGGAAGACAGCGACAGCGGAGTAGAATTTGTTGGTTACGATCAATTGACCGTTGATGGAGCACAGATTGTTAGGCATCGTACGGTGAAAGTGAAAGATAAGTCACAATATCAAGTAGTTTTGAACAAAACACCATTTTATGCAGAGAGTGGGGGGCAGGTTGGAGACAATGGTTTGTTTTGGATAGGAGAAGAAAAAATCCCGGTTATCAATACCTTGAAGGAAAATGATTTGACGATTCACATTTTAAAAGAATTACCAAAAGACTTTTCTAAAACTGTAAAGGCAGAAGTAAATGTCAATAATCGAAAAGCGACTTCGCAAAACCATACAGCGGTTCACTTGATGCACGCCGCTTTACATGAAGTTATAGGAGAACACGCTTTACAGAAAGGACAATTGGTAGATCCGAAACGATTGCGTTTTGATTTTTCTCACTTTTCTAAAATGACAGACGAAGAAGTACAGAAAGTTGAATTATTAGTCAACCAGAAGATTCGTGAAAACATATTGTTAGACGAAGTTCGACATATGCCAATTGAAGAAGCAAAGAACTCCGGTGCAACCATGCTTTTCGGTGAAAAATACGGAGAGACGGTTCGAGTAATTACATTCGATAAAGATTTCTCCAGTGAATTGTGTGGAGGAACGCACGTAGCAGCTACGGGTGAAATTGGCTTGTTTAAAATTCTTTCAGAGACTGGCGTTGCCGCTGGTGTCCGACGAATAGAAGCGGTGACTGCTGGGAAAGCAGAAGCTTATGTCGCAAAAGAAATAGAACAATTAGATAGCGTGCGCGCTTTGTTTAAAAACACAAAAAATCCTGCAAAATCTGTTTCCGATTTGCAGGGTGAAAATAAAACATTGCGTAAGCAAATCGAAAAAATGCAAGCGGCACAAGCGGGTTCGCTAAAAGACGATTTGAAGAAGCAGATTGAGAATATCAATGGGGTGAACTTCTTAGCTTCCCGAGTTACGATCACAGATTCTAAGGCATTAAAAACCTTGGCTTTCCAATTGAAAGATGAAATTGGAGATGCGGTAATCGTCTTTGGTGCGGAGGTGAATAATAAGCCACAGGTTATGGTTGCTATCAGTGAGAACTTGACGAAGGAAAAAGATTTGCACGCGGGAAATATGGTTCGTGAACTCGCGAAAGAAATCAGCGGAGGTGGAGGTGGACAGCCGTTCTTTGCAACTGCTGGTGGGAAAGATGCAAGTGGATTGGATCGTGCTATTGAGCGGGCGGGGGAGATGATGAAAGGCTAGCAACCTTTTTCAACCTCAAGCGCAACCTCAACTTCAACTTCAATTGCCTTCTATCGAGTGGTCGCGTGTACTGAATTTTGGGCGTTGGAGTGCTAATGGCCAAGATAGATTTTCGGTAAGAGGATTTGCTAAACCTGCGAGAGTGCTTGCGGGTTGCTGGGTTTGGTAAATCTTGTTTCTAGGAAAAACAAGAGTCTTATGTACGTATAATTATTGTCGGGTTTCATACGATGGCCTCAAAGCCATCGTATGAACTTTATCAGAATGCTTGTTGCGGCAGCTGGGTTTGCTAACTTTTGTTTCTAAGAAAAACAAAAGTCTTACGTAGGTCTAATTATACTCTTGACTCAGTGAAGAATTTAGCCTGATTTATGGATTTTGCTCATGCATGAGATTTAGCAAATCTTCAAGATTTACTAAATCTAGAATGAAATCCGAGCATATAAAAAGCAGTTGTCTTAATTGAGATAACTGCTTTTTGTGTTTATATTTAGCGGAATGTGTGCTAAATATCATAGATTCCTCCAAATATGCGCTATATCTGGCGGTAAGTGGGTCAAAAAGTATAGATACCGCCAAATATAGAGAATCAGTGAAATTATTAAAAATGCAAATCAGGGATTGAGAAAGTATAGAGTGGATAAGCGGAAGTTCTTAGATAGGGATTGAACCAAGTCGGTTCGTCAAAGGTTTACTAATTCAAGATGCACCTATAACACTTGCACAACACCATTAAGTTAAGGGTTTTTAATCTTTTTATATAACAATAATAATACAAACCAATTAAAACCCAAGGAAAAC
>CAZDTI010000137.1:0-18889 GCA_964508085.1 uncultured Saprospiraceae bacterium
TTATTAAATGAGAAATTCTACTATAGAGTGGTTGCGGCATAAGGGAATAGGACAAATCCACAACACATCTTGTATTGATATTTTTTCGTAGAACTCTTTTTTCTTTACGAAAAAACTATCCTGAACAAGGAACGTTTGGTTTTCCTCATCATTAGCTATAGCATAATTGAGTATTGCAAAATCAATAGCAACTCTAATATCATTAATTCGATAGGGTTTCTTAAGGTAATTTGCTGGATTTGTTTTTCCGGCACGTAACATGGTTTTTCTATCATCAAGGGCAGTCAGGTAAATAATTGGGATTTTGTATTGTTCCATTATTTTCTCTGCTGTCTGAATTCCATCTAAAACACCATCCAGTACAATATCCATTAGGATCAAATCGGGTTGCATTTTTTGTATAGAAATCAAAGCTTCTTCACCACTGGTTATTTTACCGCATATTTCATAACCTAATTCTATTAATCGTAAAGCAATTCTTTCTGCAACTATTATTTCATCTTCTACTATTAGAATTTTTATTGGAAACATATTTTTGATATTACTTTTCAAATTCCAGTTCGAATTTCGCCCCTGGTGTATTAGAAATATGAAGCTGTCCCTTTAATTGTCTCCTGAGCATTTCAACTAATCTTAATCCAAACGAAGAAGTATTATCAATTTTAAATCCGTCCGGCAAACCTTGTCCATTATCCTCAACGATAAGGTTTATTTTCTCTCTATTGCTTAAGCTTATTTTTAATTCTAAAGGCACCTCAATATTTCTTCTATGTTTAAAGGAATTACAAATCAATTCATTTACAATCAAACCAACTGGAGTGGCTTTATCAATATCTAACTTAACGGCTTCCAGTTTAACAATAAGACGATCAGAATGCCCGACACTCATGGCTTCTTGCAAATTGAGAATGAGTTCATTTAAGTATTCTTTCATGTTGATGTCAACAGGTAATTCTTCTTTATAAGTTAACTTCTGATGCAAAAGCCCCATTGTATCTACTCGGTTTCTCCCCTCAGATACGATTTCCTGCGCTGCTTTATTTTTGGTGTAAATAGATTGTAAGTCCAGTAAGCTAGACACAAAGTTCAAATTGTTTTTTACACGATGCTGTACTTCTTGTAGTAACATTAATGCATGATTTTTAGAAATCTCTAAGGCCTCATTAGATTGTTTTAATTTTCCATTAATTCCAGAAATTAAATTGTTCTTTTTCTTAATTGAAAAAAGAAAATAAGCCATTATAATTGCAACCAATATCATACTAAGTAGCCCTATTCTGTTTCCAAACAATTGGGCTGCCTGTAATTCGTTCAATGCTATTCCTTTAGCAATATCTGCTTCTCTTTTTTCTGCTTCATATCCTTCTCGGAGTTCTTCTATTTTCTTTTGAGTTTTAGAATTAAAAACTTCCTTATCTTTTTCATGAAATTGCTGGTAATACTCATAGCCTTTTTTAAAATCACCTTTTTTAAAATAAGTTTCTGCCAGCCCCTCCAAGATTGAACTAATGTAATGTTTATTCTCATTTGCTTCACAAAGCTTTAAACATTCTTGTTGATAAAAAACAGCTTTATCCCAATTCTCCAACTCCAAATAAGCTGCGCCTACACTACTGTAAGCAGGTATCAATACGGCAGAAGACTTCAAATACGCTCCTATTTCTAATGCTTTTTTATTTGCCTGCAAACATCTTTGAGGATTTCCACTGTACAAATAAGTAGTTCCCAAATTGGTATAGACCGTAGCCAGCTCTGCTTTTTTATCTGTTCTTCCATAGTCTGTAGCACTTGCCGTAAACCATTTGATCGCATCTTTCATTTTTCCTTCTTGCAAAGCGACAGCTCCTAATATATTTTTTACTCCGCCACTCCTTACTAAATGTGTTTGAGGCTTAATCAAATCGAGACACTCCATAGCATGCTTTTTTGTTTCTTTAAGTTTCGCTAAACCAAAATAGTACGCTGCAAAATTATAATCTATAGTTATTTTCCTGTTGATGTTATTAAGAGAATAAAATAGTTTACGAGCACCAATAAGAAACTCAAGTGCTTTTTCGAATTGTCCAAGTCCTTTATAGCAGTTCCCGGTATTCATCATTGCAGCAGCGAGATCATCTTTTAATCCCAACTCTTGAAATATTTTGATTGCATCCTTTCCAATTTCGGATCCTTCCATATGGTTTCCCTGAATATGAAAGCAGAAAGCCAAACGACTTTTGGCTTTCCCGAGTCCTGTTGAATAGTCTATTTCCTCTGAGACTTTTTCAGCCATCTTCAAAAAATGTTCACCTTTTTTAAAACCAGATAACCCAATGTATCCCACTCCTTTAAAAACATAACTTTCTACTATCGCTTTCTTGTTATCATTCCGTCGTGCCAGACCAAGCATCTTATTACTATAATAAATTATTCCTTTTAATTCTAATAAGGTTAATTCGGTTAAAAGACTATCGTATAAAATCAATTGCTTTTCCGTACCAGTTTCTTTTTCCAAAGAAGTGATTATTTTATTGACAGATAAGGGATAATTTTGAATGACCTCAGTAGGCAGGTTGATGGTATCTAAAGAGTATGGCTGTTTAATATCTTGAGCGGTAACTCCGTAGATAAAAAATAACAATAAAAGACTTAGCAAGTTTCTGTGATTCGTTATCGCCATCTGATTTAATCGATTTACAAGAGTCGGTTTTGGCATAATCTGAGCTTTGATATAGATTGATTATGTGAATAGAAAAATAGTCTTGTTGTAGGAAAAACAACAGAGTGGAGAGAATCGGAAGGATGTAAAAAGTGACGAGGTAAATTATTTACTTAATCACAATCTTTATATGAAGATAAAATAAATTAATTTAGTTTTTGATTATAATGGGTAGTTTTTTTTAACTGCGTCAAAGTACCCTTCCTAAGGTCAAGCCTAGTAGGCTATTGGAAATTAATATGGCTACTTAGTTATTTTGTCTTTTAGTAATATCAATTGGTATATATGAAGTATTCTTTTAAGCTTATAAAGCTTTGATGTTCCAATAATAGTTACTCTATACGGTGTCTCCATGCATATTCTTACAAACATACAAGTAGATGAAATATTGATCTCATAAACCTAGAAAATAACCTACCGCTCAAACTTCCTCAATAAAAAGCCTGATTCTCCGTATCTCGCCACGGACAACAAACCTCCTCCTTTTCACCAGCAGCAAAATAATGAACAAAAAACACTTCAAACGCACCATAATGCCGGCTTGCGCCTACTAAATGAGGAGAAACATTTATATCAAAGCTAAGCCCTACGATCATATTATCTTGTCTATTCTTTTTGCTATATTTTACGGTATGAGGTTTCCATTTCAAAGTAAAAATAAGCGCATCAAAATTACTTAAGCGGTCCGCAAAATTACTAATTCTTAGTCCCCCAACCAGCATCCATCTTTTAAGGAAGGCAAATTCAACTGAAGGCCTTATTTGCCACTCTTTTCCATTACCACCAACTAAAGCCCCGTATTTATACAAAATAAGGGATGGATTTATTTTGAAATTACCGTTAATTAAGAAGCCAAATTTTCCATGGACTCTGTACTCTCTGCCTAGTTCGTACTTATTAGAATTCACTAAAAACTTCTCTTCTTTATTATTGAGGTGCATAAAAGACATTCCAAATTCATAGGTATTTAGTTGGATAAAATTTTCGCTACCTCTATAATCAATTGTTCCTCTAAACAAGAAACCAGCCCCTATATCAAAATACAAAAGTCGCTCATTTGAAAATTCTTCCATAGTAGAAAGCCCTTCGTTGAAATCCCGTCCATCAAATTGGCTGTCATAAGTTAAATTGTCATCTTTCAATCCATGAGATAATAAACCTAACCTTAAGCCGGCAATCAAGTAGGCTGAATCATTTAATTTAATCCCCAAGGAGGAATTAAAATTTACTTCTTGCCGATGAAAATATTGAGGGTTTTCACCAATACTAAAACCAACCTGATCATGAAGTAATTCAAGACCCAGTCCGACAAACATACCGGTTTTAAAATCACACAGGTTTAACTTTCGATCATAAGAGGCATAGGAAGTTTCAAACTCACTTTTCCCCAATATCGCATTGCCTTGACGACGATGAACCAATAAAAGCCTGTGTACATAATCATTATGCAAAATAGCTGTAAATGCAGGGTTGAGTTGCATCGGAATTTCACGGTTATCAGAAAAATGAATACCCTGAGCCGTAAGATTAGTTGCAAAACAAATGATAAATAGATATATGGATAATCTCACTTTAATGGATTTAAAAGTTAACAATTGATTGTTTTAAAAACGAGTTTAAAATTCTCAGCTGATGGCGGAGTAGCACCTTAGACCTAAGATTCTTGCTCACCTAATTAATTGAATGCGGCCTTTAATGACCTCCGTATCCCCATCGCAAAACTTGAGTTCTGCCCAATAAGCATATATGTCACTGGGTGCTTCTACGTCTTCGATTTGTCCATTCCATCCTATTTCAGGATTTTTAAATGGATGGAAACTTTCTGTTGTAAATAAAATGTTACCCCATCTGTCTGAGATATTGAATCTGCTTATTTCACTCAGTAAAAATGCCTGATGCTCCCCAGCTCTGATTCTAAAGATATCATTAACGCCGTCTCCATTTGGTGTAAAGGCAGTTGGTACGTAAAGGGTTCGATCTTCATCAACGGTAAATGGAATAGAATCAATAGCGACACAGCCTCTTTCATCAATTGCAGTCAACACGTATGTGATGTCATTGTTAGGAGAAACTTTAACAGAATCACAAGGTCCATTGAGACAAGAAAGACTAACTTGGGGAAACCATTGATAAGTTAAATTACTACCTATTCCATTCGCGACAATTAATGCGCTATCACATCTATATAAAGGCTCCTCTTCTTTATCTACAAAGACATTCAGTTCAGGATCTTGCCAGGCAGGTACTTGATACTCGCTTTCATAAATACAATTATTTTGATCTATAATCGTCAACTGATAACCGCCTGCCGGTAAATTTTTAAAGTTGAATATTCCCGCATCGCTGTTTATCGTATCTGATTCTGTACCTTCTAGTAATGCTAAAAAATTAGGAAAACCATTTTGAATAGCCGCTATTTGAATCTCACCATCTATCCTATTTTCACAAGAAATCCCTAAGATAGTATCTAGTACTTCTAAAGCATAGCCGTCGGCTATTGTAAACGTTTCCTCCTCGGTACAACCCAATTCATCAGTAACGGTTACGATATAAAATCCAGAGCCTAATTCACTAATAGTAGTAAAAGGGGCTCCAGCAAGGGGAAGATCTATACTCCATTCATAATTAAATTCATTACCTGTTGTAGTGGTTCCTCCATTTGCTGAGATCGTTATTGATCCGTCTTCTTTACCTGCACAAGTCGCATCTTGTATATCATCGAGTGTAATAGCTATTGGAGTAGGTTGGGTAATTTCGACAGAGTCAACAACGGAACAATTGTTACTGTCCGAAATAGTAACGGTATATGTACCTGCGGAAAGGTTTTCTATTGTTTCCGTATTCCCCGGAACAGACCAGCCATATTGAAAGTTAGGAGAACCTCCAGAAACAGTGGTTCCAATGGTGCCATCCGAGCCTCCATTGCAGGAAACGTCTTCTGTATTCAGGCTAACTGTTGGAGTATCAAATACAGTAATTTCTACAGCACTGGTATCCGCACAATTCGTAACCTCGTCTGTAACAATAAGCTGAATGGTAATATTTTCTGAAGGGAAATCAGTCGTAAAGTCAGGAGCTATTTGCTGCTGAAAGAAGTTAAGCCCGTTGCTGGTCGACCAGTTATAAATTAAATTATTTCCTGTACTTTGGTTTAGAATAGTTGGTGTAAATAAATCACAGCCATTCAAATCCGGAATGTTAAAAATAGACGCTAAACTTTCTGGCACCTCAATTATTTGACTAAGGGTGTCAAAACAAATACTGTCATAGGAGGCAACCATCGTAAATAGATAGCTATCTGCTGGAGAATAAACATGTTCGATTATATCTGCCTGTGATGAGTTTGTTCCATCACCGAAATCCCAGAAAACAGTATTAGAGCTTGTAGAAAGGTCTGTAAATCGATAGTTATTTTGGTTACAACTATCCAATTGTTCAATGCCATAGGCAGCAGTAGGTGTCGGTCTGACAAAGACGATTGTATCCTTTTTACTTTCGCAACCGGTAGTATTATCGGTTAATGTAAGTGTGATGTTATGAACTCCCTCTGTTTCAAAACTTTCTACGATACTACAACCAGCCACAAAGGTTGTTTGGTCCAAAAGCCAAGTACAAGCGTAACCTGATCCACCTGATGTATTCACCAAGTCTATCGGTTCATTCGCACATATCAAGTCTTCCATGGCGATGGAGATGTCAATTAATTCTTCAATCTCAATTATAACGGAATCTGTAGTGGTACAAGATTCGTTTGTCATAGCCGTAGCTGTTACAACATAGATTCCTGGATTCTGAAAAACATGTTTGGGGTTTTGTTCATCTGAGCTATTCCCATCACCAAAATCCCAATTGACACCAATTACATCATCACTAAGCATAGCGATACTAAATTCAGTGGTATCTCCTAAACAAGGATCATTAAAATTCGGCAATACGATTTCGGGAGACAACAATACTGTTACAGGTATTTGTAAAGTATCTAAACCTCCACAGTTGTCCAATGCAAATTGTGTAATGGTATAGGACCCTTCTTGCGAATAAACATAACAGGTATCGCTTGTATATACGGCATTTCCATCTCCCATATCATACCAAACTTCTGCACCGGGACTAGCCGCATTTGTAAAACAAAACGGAGTGTTTTGACAGAAAATACCATTGTCTTCTACTGTAAAAGCAGCTACTACATCTACGGGTACGACTTCTATAAAAAAAACAATAGTATCCTGGCCACAATCATTGAAGCTTATAAACTGTACCGTAAAAGTCTCTGCAACATCTCCGACAAAATACTGATGAGATAGCGTATCAAAAGGATAATCATAAAGCAATGGAGAACCATCTCCCAAGTCAATAATGGTATGGTCTGGATTACCAACACTGGAATTTACAAAGTTAGCCGTTGCTCCGGAGCAATAACTTTCAAAGTCGGCACTGAATTGACTAATAGGAATTGGTTTTACATAAACAGTAGCAATTGCTGGAATGACCGCTCCACAATTGTTTAAAGCAGATAAGGTGACGGTGTAAATCGTATCCCCTTCATAAGCTTCGAAAAAGACATTATCTGGGACTTCACTTACGGAATAAGTCGTATCCAAAACCCCATTCCCAAAATCCCAAATATAAATGACATCTGTTACATTTGGGTCAACCTGACTTTGGTTGACAAATGCAACCTCCAGCAATTCACAAGAATCAGCACTCAGGATATTGATTGCAAAATCGAGTGGCGGTGGTGGGGAGGAAACTGCAACGTTCCAGGTAAATACTTGTAGACAAATCGTATCTTGTATTTCTAATGTTATAACATAATCACCTGTTGAAGTATATTCAAATGTAGGATTCAATCCTGTAGCAGTGGTGCCATTACCGAAGTCCCAACTCCAGGAATTATATTCTTCTGTTGTATTATTAATGATGGTATATATTTCATTAATACAGAGGTCAGCAGGAATTTCAATAATTGGATTAGGGAGGGCATCGATAAATAAATTGACCGGTATAGCATTAACGCAAGTATCATTGGCCGAAGTAGGAACTTCCACTTCATATTCCAAAATAAAATCACCAGCTCCCAATGCGGTAATATTTAGTTCATTGTTAGGGAGCGCAGCACCGTTATACAACCAGGTACCACCAATCGGCATCCCATCGGGAAGCACAATAATACCTGCATCTTCACAGAAATTTAGCGGGTTGGCAGAAACACCGTTTAAGTTGATAAAGGTAACAGTCACCGCATCCTGATTCTCGCAATTGGCACCCCCGAATGTATAAAAGTATTCATAGTCCCCATTCAAGGTTGCATCAATAGTGATGACACCATCAGGAGAAATATTTGGCCCCATCCAGGTTCCGCCAGCAGGTGATCCAGTCAAGGTAATCGTTGCTCCTTCTGTAACACATTCACTAAAATCTTCTCCCGCATTTGCCAGTTGAAAAGAATCGACGATGATTGTTATATCTGTCGTGTCTGTACAATTATTAGGAGTGATAACTACATATTCCAAGATGAAAGTTCCGATTCCCAGACAGACTGGATCGAGTATTCCATCAGGAGTTACACAATTGCCAATCCATTCATCAGAGTAGTCGGATGAAACTGGAATACCCAATTCATCATTCAAATTCACGTCACCGGGAATATCACAAAGCAAAAGTGAGTCCTGAGGCAAAGCTGCCTGAGGTAAGCCTTCAATAGTAACTGTTTTACTGGCCAAAGATTCGCAGCCCTCACTATTGATGAAACTATACCATAATGTAACTGTATTTCCAGCGCCAATAATACTGGCGTCGATCAATCCAATGTTCGAATCTATTACCCCCATACCAGACCAGGTTCCACCTGGGGGACTATATCCATCAAGTGTAATTATGCCGTCATCTTCGCAAAATATTTCTTGGGTCAAAGTAAAAACAATAGCAGTTGTATCCGTAATAAAAATGTTAATGGTTGCCGTAGAGGTACAAGCACCAGATCCAGCAGTATATGTAAAAGTATTCGAACCTATTGGCAAGTTGTCAATGACTAAACAAGAATCATTAATGAATGCAGCAGAATTCCAGGTACCATTTAATTGGCTCGGAATGACTTTTAACGTATCTCCCTGCCCGGTACAGAGCGTATCTTCAAAAGAATTGAAAGTGATATTTTCAGGGCTATCAATTGTAACGGTAGTTGAATCGCTAATTGTTCCACAGGGACTTTCTATTTCTATAGTTACAGAATGTGATCCGGGGGGGAACATGATGTTAGAGGGGAAGGGTTCATTGGAAGTGGCAGGTGTTCCACTGTCAAAAGTCCAAAAGTAGGATAAAATGTCTCCCTCATAACTGACAGATGGCGTATAACCTGTGAAGGTAGTACTGCAAAAAGGAAGAGTATCTGATAAAATCACGGTAGGTGATTCTAGAATCGTAAAGGTAAAACTATGTTGGGCTGTATCGCATACGAAATTAGTCGCTGTCAAAACCAATTCATATTCACCTGGTGTAGTAAAGTTTTCCGTATAACAGGTTTTATAGTTGTGCGTATCTATTTGGCCTAGCAAACTGCCGTTAAGGTATACCCCCCAGTAGTACTCCAGGTTATAATGATTAATGGTATCTGAGGTGTTACAAAATTCGTAGACGTCGGCGCAGCCGGTTCCATCTGAAAGTGCGGGAGGTATGGAGAATAAGGCATCCGGTTCGGGAATAACTGTTAGTGTCTTACATGCTTCATCTTCCCCGCAACTATTAACCAATCGTAGGCACACTTCAAAACTTCCAGCACCGTCCGGGCTATATTCAAGAATATCATTCCCATTCGTTTGAATTATGTTTCCATTCGAGGTCCAATAACTCATGTCAGGATCACCAAAACAGCCAGTGTTGATAAGGTTAACCGTTTCATTCAAACAAATAGTAGAAGGCATAATCTCTAAGTCTGATCTTGGTGCAAGTAGCAAGTCAAATCCTACTGTGTTAAAATGACTTTCTACCGTTCCGTCATCACAAGTCACGTAACCAAAGGTGCCAATACTCATCTCTATAATATTCGGGGAAACAGGTTCTAGTTGGTTTAAGATATCACAGCCCAGATTTGTTAACTCGTCATAAAGGTGGC
Organism: uncultured Saprospiraceae bacterium; assembly: GCA_964508085.1. Taxonomy (GTDB): domain Bacteria; phylum Bacteroidota; class Bacteroidia; order Chitinophagales; family Saprospiraceae; genus CALGLS01. Next base: position 9,810 of record CAZDTI010000137.1, read on the forward strand.
TGTTCTCAGCGATTGAACCAAAAGGGGGGAAAGTGGTGTCTTCTGTATCCGCGCCTCCTAGAATGTCGTCAAAGGAGATCGCTTGACCGGGTAAATCCACATACCATAACCATCGAATAGAATCAATTTGATCTAGCGAATAAAAAGACTCAGGAGTTACATCTACCGACACATTGGCGACTGAATTTTCACAGACCTGTCCAGTCCCTAGACTAGTTTCAATCAATAATTCAAAGCCTTCACTGCCGCAATCTTGTGCCTGTACACAAAAAGATAAAAAAGTAAAAGAACAAAGAAGTAGAAAGTTTTTCCTCGCTTTTTGGTAAGTGATTTTTGATTTCGAGTGTCTATTATTTTTCAATAATTTTTCAAAATAAAAGAAAGATGAAAATTGTAAATTCATATGGTTTGTATGCTTTTTTAGCTAAAATTATTAATTGTAAGATTATTAATCGTTACTCCTTTGTGAACATCCACTAAACTCTTCCCTCGTCGTTCTGGCACGAAACCAATTAAGTCCCCGCTGCCAATTTGCTCCATCCCCCCTATCTTTATAGAATCCATTACTTCTGAATTGATTCAAGTGTACACTCTGTTAAAAAGGGCTTGTATGATGGGACTTCAAATTCTTTTGTTTCATAAATTTTTATTTGAATATCCTTGCCATGAGCTCCAGTCGTAGGTCCAGTAGCAATTCCCCAATAATTATTTTGTAGATCAGTATTTACAAATGAGGTAGCGACAGATACACCACCCATAAAGCAATTTTGTGTCATCGAGTACTTGCTTTTTTTAGTGTTGTAAATATAATCTTCTATTCTAACTAAGGACATGAATTTATTCCTGTTGATTTCTACAAGAATATTATCTTCCTCTACCTTAGATAAAAACTCCGTTTCTTCAAAATGATTATTATTAATACTCCCTCCATTCTTTAGGCCTCTAATATGGCAGGTGTGCCCCTTTTTGAAATGACAATTTGAAATTTTCATTTTTTCAGATGAATCTACCAAAAGACTAATTTTATTAAAGACAACATGATTTGCAATAAGTGTTTTCCCGTATGCGTGTATTGAGTTGAATTTACTTCGCACATTACGTTCTGATTTTTCTTGAATATTCTTTGCCTCAATAACTATTTCCTTATTCTCTTCCCCTAATAGAATGAGGTTTCCTGGAATCTTCACATCAACATCTACGTGGATGACAACCCCAGCTTCTACCGTTAAGGTTGCTCCCTCTTCTATTTTAAAATCCTTTTTTTCAATTATATAGGGACTATTTTCTTCGATCCAAGTTTGATCCTCCGTAATTGACTCCTTTATTCTTGTTATTTTCTTTTTCCCAGATAATCCTGAATGTAAATTAAGCTGATCTTCAATTAGGGATTCATCTCCCGGAATAAACCCCACATGCCCAAAAACAACATTACCAGATTTATTAACTAAATATAAATGTGGTGTCATCGTTCCACATCTAGAATAGGTAACTCCATTAAAAGAGAACTCTCTATCGATGACTTTATGCAATTCTTTATCTAAATCCGTAAGTATCTGAAAATTCCATTTCTTTTGATCAACAATGGAAGATACTCTTGGCAAATATTGTTTCTTGTCATAATTAACTGCTATTAGTTCTACATCATAGTTCTCCTTCCATAATGGCAGTCTTTTATTAATGACATCTAATTGTCTTTTACTTGGACTTGACCAGTTTGCCCAAAGGCAAATAATGGTTAGTTCCTGCTCTCCTATTTCTTTTTTGATATTAATTGTTTCACCTTTTAAGGTTTTCATATTGACGGATGGTATCGTCAATGGACTTGATGAAAATAAAATGGTAATAAGAAAAGCGCAGAAAATCCCGGTAATGTATTTCATTATTTTTGGTTAAAGGGTTAGTTATGTAAGGTATTATTTATGTCCTAATTTACTATCGAAAACAAAATAAAAATATTAGTACGTTTTCTAAAAAACTCCTAGAAAATCATAACCTAAAACGAACTGGCAAATTAAAATAAACGGCAACCGGTTCTCCTCGCTGCTTTCCTGGAATCCAAGTTGGCATCAATGTAACTACTCTAAGCGCCTCCTCCCCTGTTCCAAAATCTAGGTTTTTAAGTATTTCAGGGTTAGAAATACATCCATTTGCTTCTACAATAAATCGAATGACGGCAGTCCCTTCAATATTATTATTGAGTGCCGCTGTTGGGTATTCTAGATTATCGTATACAAATTCGAGCATTTTAGCATCCGCACAATTCTTTAGATCTGGGTTTGACAAACCCGTGTTTTCGCATCCTGGAAAACGAGGCATTTGTTCAACGACTGTAAATACTTCTTCATTTTCATCGTGTTCGCATATGCCCATTTGAATGGTCTCAATTGGGTCTTGGTCTTCGTCCTTTGAACAAGCACTCGTAAATAGAAAAGAGATCAAAAGAAGAAGACTGAGGAATTTTGTTGTTTTTCTGATTGTAAGAGATCTTGTATTTTTCATTATTAGGTTTTTAGTGGTTTGTAATTTTAAAGGTTATTTATCTTACTATCGAAACAAAAAGAAAAAGGTTATTCCTTTTTTAGGACTTATTCTCAATAAAGATTGCTGTTTTAACCTGTTACTTAAAGAATCAGGAATTTGGCTTAAAATGACAAAAATAATTCGGGTTTAAATTAGCCTAATACATTGGCCTCTAAGCGAATTCTTGATTTTACATAACCAGCTTAAACAAAATTGGAATTAGTAACTGTATGATCCTAAGAGAAAAAGGACAAAGTCTTAATGGCTATAAGGGAAATAGTAAATTTTCATCTTGGCTTATCTATAAAATTTTTTAGTGGATAAAAAGAATAATTTGACTTTCCATCCTTTATTTTACAAAAAGGTTAGCTCTTTTTAATTCCTTTTTGTACGATTGCTAAGAACAGCTATCACTATATGCCAAAAATAGAGTGAATAGTTAGGCTTTCATAAGCCATTTTCAAGAAAAAATATTTCATAAAAACACATCTTTCAACGATGTTCACTTAAGAATATAGCCTTTTTATAGGTACATTAGCATTTCAGTACTGGACAGAATTTGCTTAAAATATCTCTATATATGAAGGATAGTAAACTGCTTAAAATTTTATTGACCCTGGAAGAAAGCGAGTTAGCGTCTCTTGGTCTGTTTTTAAATTCACCATTCTTTAAGACAGCCGCACATGTTGAGCATCTTTTCCAAGTAATAATGACTTTTTTCCCAAACTTGGAAACACTAAGCCGAGAACTTGTCTATAAACGGGCTTTCCCTACTCGGAAAAAATACAACAAAGAGTTTTTGAACAATGTACTCTCTAAACTACTGAAGCAAACAGAGCTTTTCATGGCACACAGACAGGTTCAATCTGATGAACTGGTAGCTAAAAAGTTAACCCTCCAGTTTTATAAAAACAAAAATCTGTTTCAGCATTTCGAGAAGAAGACCAATGAGCTAACTTATGAAATAGAAAAAAATCCAATCAATGATACCGACAAACATCTTTCTAAATTTCAATTAATTATAGACTATTATTTTCACCCTGGCACTTCAAAGTACTATCCAGGAATGCCAGCTATAAAAGAGGCTGAAGAACAATTAGATCTTTTCTACTTCGGAAGCAAACTTAAACTCATTACCGAATCTGTTTTTCGAAAAAAACTCCTGGGGGAAAAACTTCAAACTTCTTTTTTAATAGAAACAATCAAGTTTTCGAAAAAGCAAAATTCACCCGTCTATAAAATGTATCTTAGTATTTATAAGATGGTAACCAGTCAGGAAGAATCGACTAAATATTTTAATACTGCTTTTCGGCTTTTCAAAAAGTATCAACAGACTGTTAGTTTTGACTCTCAAATGAATCTACTACAATTACTCTTAAACCAAGCCAACGAATTGACCATTTCTAATGGTAAGTATTTTAGAAAAAAACAATTAGAACTGTTTAAAATCGGAGTTAGTCAAAAATTATTCTTTATAAATGATCAGATACACGATCAACAATTTATTAATATCGTTATAACCGGATCTATATTAAAAGACTTTGCTTTTGTAGAAAAATTTATTAAAGAACAGAAGTATCATTTAGCTCCTGTCGATAGAAAAGACACCGTACAATTATGCAAGACTTTTATTTATTTCCATAAAGGATATTTCCTAAAGGCAGATGAATTATTTGTAAGCTCTGACCTAAGAAAACCTGTTCACAAATTATTGGCTAATTCTCTTCATCTTCGTTGTTTATTTGAGTTAGCAATAACTTCTCCTCCCTATAAAGATGTATTCCTAGGGTTTGCAACAAATTTTAGAAAGCAAATTTCAAGATCTAATTTGTTAAACTCGCAACGAAAAGAATCTTACTATAATTTGATTCAAATTACTCGTATTCTAATTCGGAATAGCAATAAACCAAAGCCACAAAATAAACAAGTTGTCACCAAAGTAAGGAAAATTTTAACTCAAAAAGTAATTGCAAAAGAATGGTTAGAAAAAAAAGTAAGCATAATTCTAGATATAAAAATATAAAATAAACAGCCATACTCTAGTGTCCCAGAGCATGGCTGTATTTCTCCAGTTATTAGCCATCTACGATATCTACAATACCAACATAATCAACCTGATCAGAATCATTTCCTCCCTTCAGTGTTCCTAATTGACTTTGCGATAAAGCATAGTTCGAGAATCTACTTTTTAAGCTATCTAAAGAAAGCTTATTAACAACTTTTGGATTTTTCATAATTAATTTGTTTTTGACAGTTACGAAATAGACATAGGGATGGCTAGCAGCAGCCTTACCGGGCCCTGGACAGATTGTTGAAATCCAAACCTATGAGTGAATTCGACTCGACCAATAATTGGAAACTATTAATCGTAATCAACTAACTATCGAAAGAGAAATTAAAAGGTTAGTCGTTTAGAAAGTTTTTTTAAAAAAAAGAGAAAGATTAATTTGAAGGGAATAGCTTATCTAATCATAGCTCCTTTATCAATATGTGAAGTGATAAATTGCAGTGTTCGGATTTTTTCACTGACAAATCTAGATTTCATTCTTTTTCATCTTCTCCCAATAAAATTGCCCTCTAGATGTGAGTTGGCATCCTTTACTATTGATTGCAGCAAAGTACATGTGTTCTTCATCAACTGACTCTAGAATGTTAAGTGCAGTCAATTTTTGTAGTTCCGAAAATATGGTTTCATTTATATGATTTCTCGGCTCTGCTGTTGGCTCGAATTCAGGACTAAGATCAAACACAGAAAAAGGTATTTCAAAATAGGTAGTTAACTTATGTAAAATATTGAATATCTTTGGATTAAAGTTCGTCTAAAAAAAATTGATTAGAAATGAGATAAGGCTAGGCTGATCAGCATGCTTATTTAAGCACAGTTGATAATTTCTTTTATATACGCTAATATATACTCTATAATGAAATATGAAAAAATAATCTGTGGGAATGGCCCGGAAGACATTGGCTTGGAGTCTAATTCTACTAATAAAAGACTCATAATTAGTTGTACTACTCGAAAAGGCAAAAAATTAATTGATGGAGGACTTTGGTTTTTTGCGCTTGACAATAATACACAAGCAGTTAAATTCACACTAAAAAACTATTCAGAAGAAAAGATCAGGCCTCACGGTATTTATGTCCTAAACCATAAGGATAACGCTAGCCTTTACGTGATCAGTCATGAGGATTATGATAAAATACTTAAATTTAATATTCAGGGAGATCAATTAGTATTTGAAAAGGAGTGGTCAGGTAAATACTATACTTTCTTTAATGCGATCAATGATTTATTCGTAACGAAAAATGAATATATCTATGTAACTAACCCAGGACCTGCAAAATTGAAAAAAAAGAAAGGAACTGTATTCTTATTGAAACCCAACAATCAATTTCATAAAATTATCGATGATGTTTATTATCCCAATGGTATTTTACTTAAAGACAATAAATTATATTTGACAACCTTTAGAGGAAACACCTTGAATGAATACCTTGTTTTGGAATCAGGCGAAGTAGACTCCGAACCAATATCCAAAACAAAATTAAAATCAGGGGATAACATTACACTACACAATGACGAGCTGATAATAGCCACTCATCCTAATAAACTCAAGTTTGTTTTCCATGCTTTATTTAAATTTAAGTCTCCCAGTTCGGTCTATTCATATAATTTAAACTCGAAAAAATTAGAACGCATTTTTCATGACAACGGAAAAATCATTAGTGGGTCATCAACAGCTCTTAAAATAGGAAATGAACTGTATATTTCACAAGTCTTTAATAATTTTCTTTTAAAGGTATACCGCTAAAGGAGTACGCTTAAATAGGCTTAATAGTAATAACAATTCACTTATAGTGAACCCTCCAGATAAAAAAATAGATATAGAAGCGAATAAAATAACCCTTTCGCTGAAGGAGATAAAAACAATGTCTGAATCGCTGGAATTTTTATTTCATAGAACTGGGACTATTCCTTCTCCTTTCAATACCAATAATTAACCTTCAACACCAAGGCTCGATTATTCGAAAACAAAGACCGCTCCCCTCCTGCTCCTTCAAGCAAATCATAATTATCCACATAAACCAAAAACACATCCGACATCGGCGAAAACCGCCACTGCAATCGACTATTGATCCCCATATAATCCGATTGGTCAACAAACTGAAACAAAGTCGTCCAAAGTAAATTTTTACTAAAGCCGATTTCTATTTTTGAAACCAAAGCCGTAATCTTTGATTTGCCGTAAGGATCAGGAAACCTAAGGTCATTCCATTGATAACCTACTGAAAAATTTCCCCAAGGTTGAATTCTATAATTAGCCCCCAATTCTAAGGAGGTCAAATAACCATTATAAAAACCACCGGTTTTCGCAGAAGCATTGGCGGATAAAGCTTTCCGCTCATCAGAGTCGTAAGACAGACTACCTGTTAATGCTTTATAGCGATTCTTCGGCAAGGGCTGCTCGCCAGTGAAGCTAAAAGGATACAATAAGGAAATATCATTATAGGATACATTTGCGTTAAATTCAGAAGTGTTATTGAAAGCCATTCCGTATCGTAGGGTCGTTGTACTTTCATTAAAACTCCAATCTGAGTTTGCTATGGTTACATTTTCTATTCCAAAAACATATCTTCTAACCTTTCCAGTTCGAGGCCTTTTTTGATATTGTATAGAAGTGGATTCTGAGCTGAAACCCGCTCGTATAGTCGTGTCACGCTCTGCATCATAATTATTAACTCTCGCCGTAAACCCCATATCCGCAAAATAGTTTTTCTGAAATAAAATCAAATCTGTATCAAATCTCCAGTTCGCATCCTGATATTGCATTCCTGTATTGAATACCAAGTTATTGTTATTAAACCCTGATTTACCGGAGCCATGGGCAGCACCCCAAATGGTTAGCACTCCGTTATCAGATTGGTAAACCCCTTCCAAACTTAGATTTCTACCATAATCTTTTTTGACCACATCCGTCTTATCGTAAGCTTGCCTATTGAGAAAAAGTCCTTGAACAAATGATCGTCCAAACTGCCGCTTGTAGGCCACCGCAGATTGATTTTGCCCAAAGGAACTGTCAGAGGATCTACTATGGATATTCATGACTCCTACTCTATTATACTTATCGATATTTCCAGTAGCTCTAAGCCCATACAATATTGGAACGGCTTCTAAATTAGCGTCCAATCCAATTCTTCTGGAGAAAAAAGGGAGGACCCCATTTGTACCAAAACCGGCAAAAACATCCGCGTTTTCCAGAAAGAAGGTTCTTTTCTCTGGAAGGGAAATATCAAATCGGGTAAGGTTAGTAACCAACTCATCTGCTTCTATCTGAGAGAAATCAGGGTTTAAGGTAAAATCTAAATTCAGAGTGGAAGTCAGCGCGAGTTTGGCATCAAGGCCTGCATCAAAATTGAACTCCGGATCTTCGTTTTTACTTTTGTTCACACCAGTGCTTACGTAAGGAATCAAGTTGAAATTGCCTTTTTTTCTGCTGGGTGGGGTATCCCATTTAAGGGCACCAGCAAAGGCGACATTTGGTGGCCAAAAGCCTTCAGGAACGGCTGTCCAGTTGTGGAATTCATTACAATATTGGAGGTTACGCACGAAATTCATTCCCCACTCTTCCAGGTTTGGATCGTAACGGAGTATCTTAAATGGAATCGCAAATTCTGCTGACCAGTATTCATCGGTCACCTCTGTTTCGACATACCACTTGTTGCTCCAATCCGCAGAGGTTTCAGTTGTAGAGGTGTTGGTCGCATCCCATTGTACGCCTACGGCAGAAGTCCCAAATAGGACTGCATTATTTTTTGTATTCAAGGGGTCTAGTACGATTGCGATTCCATCATTGTCCCAATAAACATCTCGCTTAAGTGTCGTGATCGTCAGAGGTTCGGATTGGTAACATTTTGCTGCGACATAAAGATATTTATCGTTATAAGCTAAGCGAATTTCAGTTTTAGGATCAGCAGCTTTCGCGAAATAAGGTATCTTTTGCCAGAAGTCAGATCCGACCTCTGTTGCACCCCAGGTTGCTTCATTGAGTTGGCCATCAATTGTAATCTCATCTATTGTAGCTTTGATGTGATATTGGAAGTCTTTCTTAAAGTCTACTTCCTTTTGTTCCTGTGCAAAGGCGAACTGACAGCAGAGTAATAAAAGAGATATTAAGGACTTGGTCATTGACATTTTTTTTGAATTGAGCGCAAAGATGGGAATTATATTGGAGTTTATGACGGGAAGATTTTTCATGATGTAAGGTTTGTCTTTATCGCGTCAAGGCTTTAAATTACCCCAGAACAATCTACCGCTTTCAAAGAGTAGATCTTAATTGATTTTGAATTATCAGAATCTCATTAAATAAGTTTTATAACAATACAATTTCACTAATTAGAATTATTTGGCTTCAAGTACTCAAAAGGCAATCAAATTCTAGAAAGCACCGTAAAAAAGTTCAGAAGAAAAATAGAAAAATAAGAGTAGAAACCCTCCCTAGCTGGAAGCGCCTCTACTCTTTCATAGTCAATACTTAATCAAGTCGTTGCTCAAGCTCTTC
>CAZDTI010000138.1:0-18740 GCA_964508085.1 uncultured Saprospiraceae bacterium
CCCGCCTTTGTAACCTGATCTACCGCCTCATAAGTCAATGTTCCTGAACGAGATACGATACCGATTCTTCCTTTGTTGTGAATAAAACCTGGCATGATGCCCACCTTTGCTTCACCGGGAGTCATTACACCAGGGCAGTTCGGCCCTACCAAACGACAATCTCTGTCTTCGATGTATGATTTCACTTTTACCATATCCTGAACAGGAATACCTTCTGTAATACAGATGATGACTTTTATTCCTGCTTCAGCCGCTTCCATTATTGCATCAGCAGCAAACCTTGGAGGAACGAAAATAATGCTGGCATTAGCACCTGCTTTTTTTACAGCTTCATCTACGCTGTTGAACACTGGTAGCCCAAGGTGTTCTTGCCCTCCTTTGCCAGGAGTTACACCACCTACTACATTGGTTCCGTATTCGATCATTTGACCAGCATGGAAAGATCCTTCCTTACCAGTGAATCCCTGAACGATAATTTTTGAGTTTTTGTCAACTAGTACTGCCATTATTTTTAGTTATATGGTTTACAATTTATTTTGTTTGCTTAGCTATTCTTCTACAAAGATAAAAACATCTTCCTTATCCTTTTTCATGAAGTAATGCTCGCGGGCAAATTTTTCTTTATTGGTTTCCAGATCTTCTTTATCTTTTTTGACTTGTTCGATCTGAACTTTATAATAAGATTTATCTGCTTCTAATTCGTTCAAACTTTGGTTAAGCTTCCATTGTGTCATCACATCATGCTTGTCAAAGAAAATAATCCAAGCCGCTCCCAATACTAATACCACAAAGTACCTGTTTCTCACAGGCGCGGGTATCATTTTAAGGATTGGTTTGAATGGATTGTTTCTAACAGCCATTTGGTAACTTTTAACTGTTAACCGTTAACTGTTAACTTCCCACTATCGTGATATTGGGAAAATGAACTGTCAACTGTTAAACAATTACAATATTAAATTTATCCTAACAATGCAATTCCAGGAAATATCCCAGAAGAACCTAACTCTTCTTCTATTCTTAACAACTGATTATATTTAGCGATTCTATCTGATCTGGAAGCTGAGCCAGTTTTGATTTGTCCAGTATTTAAAGCTACTGCCAAATCTGCAATCGTTACATCTTCTGTTTCTCCTGAGCGGTGGCTCATGACATTGGTGTATCCATTTCTGGTTGCCAATCTTACCGTTTCAATTGTTTCAGTCAAACTTCCGATTTGGTTTACTTTTATCAAAATAGAGTTAGCAGAATTTTGATCTATTCCTTGCTGAAGGCGCTTTGTGTTGGTTACAAATAAATCATCTCCAACAAGCTGTACACGATCTCCTAATGTTTTATTTAATTCCGCCCAACCGGTCCAATCATCTTCATCTAATCCGTCTTCAATAGAAAAGATAGGATAATTATCGCACCATTCTTTCCAGTAGGCAACCATATCAGAAGATGTTAATTTATCTCCTGTAGATTGGTGGAAGTGATATACTTTCTCTTCTGCATTGTAAAATTCAGATGCAGCAGCATCCATTGCAATCACCACCTCTTCTCCTGGTTTATAACCTGCTTTTTCGATTGCTGTTAGAACGGTTTCTATCGCTTCTTTGTTCGATTTTATGTTTGGTGCAAAACCACCTTCATCTCCAACGTTGGTAGAATAACCTTTGGAAGATAGTACTTTTTTAAGGTTGTGGAATATCTCTGTTCCCATTCTTAAAGACTCAGAAAATGTTTTTGCTCCAACAGGAACAATCATGAATTCCTGGAAATCAATGCTGTTGTCTGCATGCGAACCTCCATTAATAATGTTCATCATTGGAACTGGCAACACATGTGCGTTTACGCCTCCGATGTAACGATATAGTGGCTGGTTCAACTCCTGAGCAGCAGCTTTTGCCGCAGCCATAGAGACGCCCAAGATTGCGTTTGCTCCAAGCGATGCTTTATTCGGTGTTCCATCCAAATCAATCATTATCTGATCGATGTACACCTGATCGAAAACGTCAACACCAATTAGACTTTCTCTGATTTTCTCTTCAACATTTGCGCAAGCTTTTGATACGCCTTTCCCCATATAAGTATCTCCTCCGTCTCGTAATTCTACAGCTTCGTACTTTCCAGTAGATGCACCAGAAGGAACTGCGGCACGACCTACTGCTCCAGACTTAGTGATGACGTCTACCTCAACGGTTGGGTTTCCCCTCGAATCAAAAATTTGTCTTGACTTAATGTCTTTAATTTCACTCATTGTATTGTGCTTTTGATGATTATGATCCTTTGACGAATCCGTTTAATGATTGTGCTCTAACGTTTTAACGTTATTCGCGATTAGTTGTACAAAGTCATCAAATAAATATCTGGAATCGTGTGGTCCAGGTGAAGACTCTGGATGATATTGTACAGAGAATGCTTTGGTGTTTTTCACACGAATGCCTTCAATGGTATCATCATTTAAGTTAATATGAGTAATTTCTATGGTTTCCGTATTATCAGCAATTGCTTGCGGGCTTACACCAAAACCGTGGTTCTGACTGGTAATTTCACAACGTCCTGTTAGAACATTTTTCACTGGGTGATTAATTCCTCGGTGACCGTTGTGCATTTTATAAGTTGGTATTCCATTGGCCAAAGCCAAAATTTGATGTCCTAGACAGATACCAAACAATGGAAGGTTTCTATTTAAAATTTCCTTTGTCGTTTTTACTGCATAATCCATAGCCGCGGGGTCACCTGGGCCGTTAGATAAAAAGTATCCATTGGGGGTCCAAGTTTCCATCTCCTCGAAAGGTGTCTTTGCTGGAAAGACTTTTAGATAACAACCTCTTTCTACAAGTGAACGAAGTATGTTTTTCTTTACACCAAGATCTAAAACGGCTACTCGGTAAGAAGCATCAGGATCTCCAAGGCAATAAGAAGATTTTGTACTAATTTCAGAAGCCAATTCCAATCCTTCCATTGGAGGCACTTCCTTTAGCATTTTTTTCAACTCCTCAATATCTGTAACCTCAGAAGAAATAATGGCATTCATTGCTCCCTTGTCTCTGATATGTCGAACAATCGCTCTTGTATCAACAGCTGAAATAGAGACGATGCCTTCGTTATTCAAATAGTCCTGAATAGAAAAGTCTGCTTGGGGTCTGGAGTACTTATTTGTAAAATTTTTACAGATCAGCCCTCTAATTTTTACGGAATTAGATTCAACCTCTGTCTCTTTGATTCCATAATTCCCAATGTGTGCGTTGGTGGCTACCAATAATTGACCGGTATACGAAGGGTCAGTGAAAATTTCCTGATAACCGGTCATACCGGTGTTAAAGCAAATTTCTCCAGTGGTTGTTCCTATTTTCCCTGCTGCGTTCCCATGAAAAACAGTTCCATCTGCTAATAATAATACGGCTCTTTGTTGATTGAAGTCACTCATATAGAAGGTTTTTGCAAATATAAAACTAGAAATTGATTTGACAGAATCTTATGGGGTATATATGGTCTATAAAAAAAGCGATACCAGTTATTGGCATCGCTTTTTTTAATATCTCATACATACAATTCTTATTCTTCTTCGCTTGAAGAAGAAGTTGTAGTTGCGGCAGCAACTGTAGCAACAGCGGCAGCGGCTTTCTTCTTACCACCTCTTCTTCTTGTTTTCTTCTTCTTTTCAGTAGAACCAGAAGTGTACTTTGTTAATGTTTTATTGTAGTCAACAAATTCTATCATAGCCATTTCAGCACCATCTGACTTACGAAAGCCCATTTTGATGATACGTAAGTACCCTCCTGGACGGTCAGCAATAGCAGCTGCGATGCCACCGAATAATTCTTTAACTGTTTCCTTATTTTGAAGGTAACTGAATACAACTCTTCTTGAGTGAGTAGTATTGGTTTTCGCTTTGGTTACAATTGGCTCCAAGTGAATACGAAGTGCCTTTGCTTTTGCCAAAGTTGTGAAAATACGCTTGTGTTCGATCAACGCGTTAGACATATTTTTCAATAAGGCCTTACGGTGTCCTACTTTACGCTTTAGATGGTTGAATTTTTTTCCGTGACGCATCTTAACTATTTTTTAGAATGTTATTAACTCCGTAGCACCTATAAGCCTTAGTTACTACAATTTGAAAGGAGAAATTGGCTTTCCTTTGTTTTTTATTTTGGCTCATATCCCCAAGGGGAATACAACTAACCGTTTGTCATTCCGAGCGAGCGCAGCGAGTCGAGGAATTAGTCCTCGTCCAACTTGTACTTCGACAAGTCCATACCGAATGTCAATCCTTTGTCTTGAAGTAATTCTTCGATTTCGACTAATGACTTCTTACCAAAGTTTCTGAATTTCAGTAACTCGTGTGTATCGTAACGAACCATTTCCGCCAAAGTATTGATCTTAGCTGCCTTCAGACAGTTGTAAGCTCTTACGGAAAGGTCGAGATCTTCCAATGAAGTTTTCAACAACTTACGCATGTGTAGAATATGTTCATCTACGATGCTATCTTCGCTGCTACCTACTTCGTCGAAAGTGATATTTTCATCTGTGATTAGCATCAAGTGCTGAATCAAGATTCGAGATGCTTCTTTGACTGCTTCTTCCGGATGGATGGTACCGTCAGTCAATACATCTATTGTTAATTTTTCGTAATCCGTTCTTTGCCCAACACGAGTGTTAGATACTTTGTAGGATACGTTTTTGATTGGTGTATAGATCGCATCAATTGGAATAACTCCGATAGCTGCATCTTTAGGCAGATTTTCGTCTGCAGGAACATAACCACGTCCTTTAGTTACTGTTAACTCCATTTCTAGGTTAACGAAAGGTTCCATGTGGCAGATTACTAAGTCCGGGTTCATGATTTTGAAGACATTCGTATGTTCTTCAATATCACCAGCTTTGAAAGCTTCTTTACCAGAAATAGTTAAGTATATTTTTTCTGTGTTCAAATCTTCATCAGAGATTAACTGCTTGATTCGGATTTGTTTTAAGTTCAGGATAATATCAACTACATCTTCCACAACTCCTCTGATGGTAGCAAATTCATGTTCTACACCAGCGATTCTTACTGCAGAGATAGCATAACCTTCCAAAGAAGATAATAATACTCGACGTAAAGAGTTTCCAATTGTTTGTCCGAAACCAGGTTCTAGCGGTTTGAATTCAAAGGTTCCTTCAAAGTCAGTCGCTTTTTGTAAGATGATCTTTTCCGGCTTCTGAAAGTTTAGTATATTCATATGCGAGAAATACTTTAGTGAAGAGGGTGAATAAAAAAAGACGAAGAGGCCATTCTGTTTCTAACCAAAGAATATTGGCTGCGAAACGGAATGACCTTATATGGAGACTCTTATTTAGAGTAAAGTTCTACGATTAGCTGTTCGTTAATCTTTTCTGGAATTTGTTCTCTTTCCGGAAAGTTAACGAAAACACCTTCCATTTTATCAGGGTTAAATTCTAACCATCCGAACTTACGTACATCAGATTTTGATTTAACTGCGTCTTGGATGATGTCAAAGTGTTGAGATTTTCCTCTAACACCAACTACATCACCAGATCGTAGCGTTGCCGAAGGAATATTAGTTACAACACCGTTTAAAACGATGTGTTTGTGAGAAACCAATTGACGAGCAGCTCTTCTTGTTGGAGCGATACCCAATCGGTATACAACGTTATCTAATCTGGCTTCTAACAATTGTAGTAATACCTCACCAGTTACACCACCTTTACGGTTAGCGATTTCAAAAGTATTTCTAAACTGTCTTTCCAGAACGCCGTAAGTGTACTTTGCTTTTTGCTTTTCGAGCAATTGGTTAGCATAGTCAGAACGTTGCTTTCTTCTTCTAGAATTACCGTGCATTCCTGGACGGTATTTCTTTTTATCAAATGCTTTATCGAAACCAAAGATTGGTTCTCCTAATGCTCTTGCTACTTTTGAAGTAGGTCCGGTATATCTTGCCATTTTAAAATATATTTTTTAAACTCTTCTTCTTTTTGGAGGTCTACAACCGTTGTGCGGTACTGGAGTAACGTCTTTGATTGTAGAAATTTTGATACCTGCACCATCTACCGCACGAATTGCCGCTTCACGTCCAGACCCAGGTCCTTTCACGTAAGCCTGTGCAGTTCTCATACCTGCTTCATAAGCAACGCGGGCAGCGTCAGAAGCTGCCATTTGAGCTGCATAAGGAGTGTTCTTTTTAGAACCTCTAAATCCAGCTTTACCAGCAGATGCCCAAGAGATAACTTGCCCCTGTTTGTTACAAAGAGAAATAATGATGTTGTTGAAACTAGCTTTGACATATAGGATGCCTTCTGGTTCAACTCTTACTTTTCTTTTCTTTACTTTTTTAACCTTTGCCATAATGCGAGCGCTAAAAATTGAATAATATTATTAATGTAATTATGACACAAAAAATAATTTAATTACTTATACACTCCATCAAAATTATAACTTCCACTTTCTAACGTCGTTGCAGTAATAATTTTGATGGCAAGTAATCAAGTTAATTGTTTGTTGTTACTACTTGGTTACCTTCTTCTTGTTAGCAACAGTCTTACGCTTACCTTTTCTGGTACGTGCATTAGTCTGAGTACGCTGACCTCTTAATGGTAATCCTTTTCTATGTCTTAAACCTCTGTAACATCCAATGTCCATCAAACGCTTGATGTTCATTTGTATTTCAGATCTCAACTGTCCTTCTACCTTATATTCGTCCTGAAGGATACGTCCAATCTCTTTGATATTATCATCAGTCCATTCATTGACTTTTGTACTTTCGTCAATTCCAGCCTGTGCCAATATCTTAGCAGAAGTAGAACGTCCTATTCCGTAGATATAGGTGAGGCCTATAATACCTCTTTTATTTTTCGGTAAATCATTTCCAGCAATACGAGCCATAATTAGTATCTTTTGTAGATTTCAAAATAGTGATCGTCTAACCTTGACGCTGTTTGAATCTAGGGTTTTTTTTGTTAATTACATATAACTTCCCCTTTCTTCTCACAATCTTACAGTCTACTGACCTTTTTTTGATTGATGCTCTAACTTTCATTTTATTCTATTTATATCTGTAAATTATTCTTCCTCTTGATAAATCGTATGGCGACATTTCTACGGAAACCTTGTCCCCTGGTAAAATTCGGATGTAGTGCATTCTCATTTTACCTGAGATTGTTGCTACAATTTTATGATCATTCTGAAGTCTCACTCTGAACATTGCGTTGGAGAGTGCTTCTTCGATTATACCGTCTTGCTTTATTAAGTCCTGTTTAGCCATACTTTTATTTTCGGAGTGCAAAGATAGTCAAAAAAAATTATAATTCTCTATTTTGAAACAAAATAAACAATTCTAATTTCCATCTATCCTCCTACCGTTGCTTCGCCTCTCAGATGAACTTCTTGAACATATGGGTTTTCCTTTATTGCCGCCTCTATTTTTTCGTGGTTAGAAAGGATATCAACCCCTTCTTTTTTAACCGCTACAGTATGTTCAAAGTGAGCAGAAGGCTTTCTATCTTTGGAAATAATCGTCCATCCATCCTCTGACTGTCTTACTTCTTTTTTTCCTAAATTAATCATTGGTTCAATAGCGATGACCAGGCCTTCTTTCATTTTTATTCCTTTTCCTCTTCGACCGAAATTAGGAACTTCAGGTGCTTCATGCAGGTTTCGGCCTAAGCCATGCCCTACTAATTCTCTAACTACTCCATAGGAATTTGCTGATTCACAATAATTCTGGATAGCATAACCTATATCTCCTATTCTATTTCCAACTCTTACCTGCTCTATTCCCTTGTAAAGAGACGTTTTAGTTACATGTAGTAATTCCATAACATCTTCTGGTACTTCGCCTATAGCGAAGGAATAAGCAGCATCTCCGTAAAAATCATTCATGTATGTTCCACAGTCTACTGAAACGATGTCACCGCTTTCAAAAGGGCGTTTAGAGGGAATTCCATGTACGACTCCTTCATTTACAGATATACAGAGTGTGTTGGGAAAAGGATTTGCACCATAGCCTTTGAAGCCAGGAATAGCGCCATTATCACGGATCAGCTCTTCAGCCTCTTTGTCCAACTGTTCACCTGTCATACCAGGTTTGATGTTCTTTGCAACATGAGTCAAAGCTTCACAAACCAGCAGACAGCTCTTGCGAATTAATTCTATTTCCTCGTTTGTTTTATAATAGATCATCTTGCGTATAAATAAAATTTGTTTGATACTAATTTTTCAATCAAGTACCAAACAAATATTACGGGTAAAAGTTGGAAGGTGTTCTCTTTATTACATGCTAGCACCAATGCCCTGCACGCCACTGCTTCTACCTTTAAGTTTTCCTGATTTAACTAAACCATCGTATTTACGCATGAGTAAGTAACTCTCTATTTGCTGTAAGGTATCTAAAACAACACCTACAAGGATTAATAAAGAAGTACCTCCAAAGAATAAAGCGAAGGATATATTCACACCTGCCGCTGCAGCAAACGCTGGTAAAATCGCGATAAGTGCTAAAGACATAGAACCAGGTAAAGTTATTCTTGTCGTGATTGTATCAATGAAGTCCGCAGTATTTTTCCCTGGCTTGATACCTGGGATAAAAGCGTTCTGACGTTTTAGGTATTCTGCATACTGCTGTGGGTTAACCAAAAGTGCAGTATAGATATAAGTGAAAAGAACTACTAAAATGAAGTAGATAACGTTATATGGAGCAGAAGTGAAATCATTTAAGGAAGCTAGGAAATCAGAAGTACCACCATCTGCATTATTTCCTGAAAGGAATTGTAATACAGTAGCTGGTAAGAACATTAAAGCCTGAGCAAAGATGATCGGCATTACCCCAGATGCGTTTAACTTTACTGGAATGTAGTCTCTATTACCTGCGGAAGGCATTTGCTTTGCGCCACGTCCAATTACTCTTTTCGCAAATTGAATTGGAATTCTTCTTACCGCTTGTACAATCATAACCGTTGCAAGAACAACCATAAATAGTACAGCCATTTCGATTACGAAGGCCAAACCAAATTGATTGGTAAATTCATAAGCTAAGGCTCTAGGCAATTCAGCAATAATACCAATCATGATTAATAAAGATATACCGTTTCCAATTCCTTTATCTGTGATACGCTCTCCCAACCACATAGCCAATATAGTACCCGTAGATAAAATAATGATGTTAGAAAACCAGAAAATTGCTTTATTAACAGAAGGATCTACAGCCCCTTGACTCATTACCCATGTCAAATAAGCACCACCTTGAACTAAGGTAATCGCTACGGTAAGCATACGGGTGATCTGAGTAATTTTCTTACGACCAGACTCTCCTTCTCTTTGTTGCAGACGTTGAAAGTATGGCACTGCAAATCCGGCAAGCTGTATAATAATCGACGCTGTAATATAAGGCATAATCCCCAATGCAAAAATGGCCGCATTGTTAAATGCACCACCTGTGAACATGTTAATCAGTCCAAATAAATCATTTCCTTGGCTACTAGTTGCCTGTTCTAAGGCAGCAGGAACCACACCTGGTAAAACAACAAAAGAACCGAATCGGTAAACCATTAGAATTGCTAAAGTGAATAGAATTCTGTTCCTCAATTCCTCAATCTTCCAGATGTTTTTAAGCGTCGTAATAAATTTTTTCATTGTTGCTTTTTAATGTAGTGGTTGTTAGTTAAACTATATCTTCAATTACCGTGCACTTATTTGTTCTTTAGGAGAACCTCACATTAGCTCAGATACAGTTAGATAAACATCCTAAATCTAAACAAGGTTAAAACTCCCCCCTTTTGATTCTATGCCACTCTTTGCTGCTTCAGAGCAAGCGTGAGCGGTTACAGTCAAGCTGCTTGTTAGTTCTCCGTTTCCTAGTACTTTTACTTTATCTGTTTTGCGTACAATTCCGTTAGCGATCAAAGTTTCCACGTTGATAGTAGTCAAGCTATACTTGTCTGCTATTTCCTGTAGGCGCTTTAGGTTGATGGCTACATAATCAACTCTGTTGATGTTTTTGAAACCTCTTTTAGGTAAACGCATTTGCATTGGCATCTGTCCACCTTCATGAGCACGCTTACGACTATAACCGGAACGAGACTTTTGTCCCTTATGTCCACGAGTACTGGTACCACCTCTGGTAGAACCTTGTCCACGTCCGATACGTTTTCCTTTTTTAACGGCTCCTTTAGCCGGTTTTAAGTTATGTAATTCCATTATATATCCTTTAAGCGGATGAAAATTAAATACGTTATATTATTACAATTGTTCCACTTCCACTAAGTGTTGCACTTTATTAATCATTCCACGAATTTGGGGAGTTTCCTCCTTAACAACGCTTTGATTCATTTTGCGCAAGCCTAATGCGATAAGTGTGTCCTTTTGTCTCTTTGTACGATCAATTGAACTTTTACGCTGAGTTATTTTTACTTTAGCCATTTTGATATAGACTTTGTAGAGGTTGTACCCTCTGATTATTATCTTCCAAAAAGTTGGTCCATAGAAATACCGCGTTGCTTAGCGACTTTTCTTGGATCACGTAGTTTCGATAAAGCATCAATAGTTGCCTTTACTACGTTGTGTGGGTTTGAAGAACCTTGAGATTTAGCCAATACGTTGGCTACTCCTGCGCTTTCCAAAACTGCACGCATTGCACCACCGGCGATTACTCCTGTTCCTTCAGATGCAGGGCGAATCAAAACTTTACCAGCACCGTAGCGTCCTTTTTGCTCGTGTGGAATCGTTCCTTTGTGGATTGGCACTTTGATAAGATTCTTCTTAGCGTCATCTACTGCTTTAGCGATAGATTCAGAAACATCCCTTGCCTTACCTAAGCCGTGCCCAACTCTACCTTTACCATCACCGACTACAACTACAGCTGCGAAACTAAAAGTACGACCACCTTTAGTTACTTTGGCCACACGATTCAAGTTAACCAACTTCTCCTTTAATTCGGATTCTGGTTTAACTCTGTTGTTTGATTTGTTATTGTTTCTATTGTTATTTCTGTTATCCATTATCTAGGTATTTTAAAACTGAAGACCTGCTTCGCGAGCTCCGTCAGCCAAAGCTTTTACACGTCCGTGATATAAATAGCCACTACGATCAAAAACCACACTGTCGATATTTTCCGACTTCGCTTTTTCAGCTAGGCTTTTTCCAACGGCTTTGGCTTGTTCTACTTTAGGCATATCTTTAGAAATACCATCTTCACGAGAGGAAGCAGCAGCTAAAGTTACTCCAGCTTTATCGTCTATCAACTGTGCATAAATTTCTTTATTACTTCTGAAAACAGACAATCTAGGTTGGCTTGCAGTACCATTGATCTTCTTACGGATTCTTAGTTGAATTTTCTTCCGTCTTTTAGATTTATTGAATTTCATAATACAAATTTCTTTAATAGCTATAAAAAGATTACTTAGCTGTCTTACCCTGCTTTCTTCTGATCTCTTCTCCTTTGAATCGTACCCCTTTACCTTTATACGGCTCAGGTTTTCTCAAGGCACGGATTTTAGCAGCTACTTGCCCAACCAACTGTTTGTCTGAGCTTTGAAGCTTAATTGTTGGTGGCTTTCCTTTTTCAGCGATTGTTTCTACTTTCACTTCATCAGGAATGTAAAACATAATCGGGTGAGAGTAACCTAAAGTCAATGTTAATAACTGACCAGCATTTTCTGCTCTGTAACCTACACCGACTAATTCCAATACTTTTTCCCAACCGTTAGTTACACCTTCTACCATATTGGCGATCAATGAACGATATAAACCGTGCATTGCTTTGTGACGTTTTTGTTCAGTAGGACGACTAACAGTGAGGACACCGTCTTCTACTTTTAGAATGAGATCTGGATCGATTTGTTGCATTAACTGACCTTTAGGGCCTTTTACAGTAACCAAGTTATTCTTGATATCAATGGTTACGCCACTTGGGACAGTTATTGGTGCTTTTCCTATTCTAGACATGGTCTTAAAGTCTTTATAATTGATTAAAATTATGCTTCTAGTAAACGTAGCAGACAACCTCTCCGCCCAGGTTTTCCTTTCGGGCTTTCTTATCTGTCATCAATCCCTTAGAAGTAGAAACGATAGCGATTCCAAGTCCGTTTATGATTCGTGGAATTTCGGTAGACTTTGCGTATTGGCGAAGTCCTGGTTTACTGATTCGTCCTAGTTTCTGAATTACAGGTTTTTTTGTAATTGGGTCATATTTTAGTGCAATACTAATGACTCCTTGTTTACCAGCGGCATCATCAAATTTGTACTTGAGGATATATCCACTATTGTAAAGTATCTCTGTTATGCTCTTCTTCATTCTAGAAGAAGGAATCTCTACTACTCGGTGACGAGCTTGCTGTGCATTTCTGATTCTAGTCAGATAATCTGCAATTGGGTCTGTCATTTAATGAAATTTATAGTATTAAGTAGTTTGACAAGTATACACTCGTCACTTATTTAATGAAAACTTATTCTTATCATCGTACTACCAGCTCGCTTTGGTAATACCAGGAATCTTTCCTTCAAGTGCCATTTTACGGAAAACAACTCGGCAAATTCCGAAATCACGCATGTATCCTTTTGGACGTCCAGTAAGCTGGCAACGGTTATGCAATCGGATTGGGTTGGAATTACGAGGAAGCTTATCCAGCTCGTCCCATCTTCCTTCTTCCTTCAATTGTTTTCTAAGGGCAGCATATTTGTTTACCATTCTCTGCCGCTTATTTTCCCGTGCAATTAGAGATTTTCTAGCCATGACTTTTATTATTTATGATACTAGTTCTTGTTCTGATTTTTGAATGGCATTCCTAATGCTTTTAATAAAGCTAATGCTTCTGCATCTGTATTTGCCGTAGTCACAATGGTAATATCCATACCAGTGATTTTATTTACTTTATCGATATCGATCTCAGGGAAGATGATTTGTTCCGTAACCCCCATCGTATAATTACCACGGCCATCGAAACTTTTATCATTGATTCCACGGAAGTCACGTACACGAGGTAGTGCAACAGCGATCAAACGATCTAGAAATTCAAACATACGCTCGTCACGCAAAGTTACTCTGGCACCGATCGTCATTGCTTCTCTCAACTTAAAGTTAGAGATAGACTTTCGTGCTTTTGTAGGCACTGCTTTCTGACCAGCAATTAGTGTCATCTCTTGAAGAGCATTGTCTACTAATTTCTTGTCTTGAGTAGCTTGTCCAACACCTTGATTGATGCATACCTTAGTCAACTTAGGTACTTGCATGATGGACTTGTAGCCGAATTGTTCCATTAATGCAGGAACAATTTCGCTTTTGTATTTATCTTTTAATCTTGGAATATAGCTCATTACTTAAGAATTTCACCAGATTTTTTTGAAAATCGTACGGATTTGCCGTCGACTATTTTACGACCCACTCTTGTAGGAGCTCCTGATTTAGGGTCAATTAGCATCAGGTTAGATATGTGAATAGGAGCCGCCATTTCAACGATTCCTCCAGCAGCTTCCTGCGTTCCTTTTCTGTGTCTTTTTACGATGTTTACATCCTCAATAACTGCTCTGTATTTAGCAGGGAATACTTCGAGAACCTCACCTGTTTTCCCTTTAGAGGAACCGGCAATAACCATCACTTTGTCTCCTTTTTTGATGTGCAATTTTTTAGGAGCGACATTATTTGCTTTATGTGCCATCTTAAATTATTATTTAGCGTGCAAAAAATATTAAAGTACTTCAGGAGCAAGAGATACAATTCTCATGTAGTCCTTGTCTCTAAGTTCACGAGCAACAGGTCCGAAAATACGAGTACCTCTTGGCTCATCCGAAGCATCTAAGAGAACTACTGCATTGTCATCAAAGCGAATATAAGAGCCATCAGTACGACGGATTTCTTTTTTAGTCCTTACGACAACGGCTGTAGAAACAGTCCCTTTTTTTACACCACCTGGTGCAGCGTGCTTTACGGTTACAACAATACGATCGCCTACAGATGCATAACGTCTTTTAGAACCTCCGAGTACACGGATACAAAGTACCTCTTTGGCACCACTGTTATCGGCTACTTTTAATCTGCTTTCTTGCTGTATCATTAGACATTGATTTGAAAGGAAGACTAGTTTAAGTAAACTGTCCACCTATTTAATAGGAAAATAATTACTTAGCTCTTTCGAGAACCTCGATTAAGCGCCATCTTTTGCTCTTACTTAGTGGACGACATTCCATGATACGTACTGTATCTCCTTCTTTACAATCATTCGTCTCATCGTGAGCCATAAATTTCTTTGTCTTCTTTACGAATTTCCCGTAGATGGGGTGACGTAATCGACGTTGTACGAGTACAGTAATGGACTTGTCCATTTTAGAACTGGAAACTACTCCTACCTTTTGTTTTCTTTCTGCTCTTTCTGCCATAATAATTAGTATCTGACTATGAGTAAATTTATTTTAGTGATTATCGTGCTTTCTTACGACGTGCACGAATCTTACTTCTACCTGCTAATTGAGCATCATCCATTTTTGCCAATTCACGTCTTCTTGATTCAGACTTTATTCTGGCAACATCTCGTCTGATTTCTTTCAAACGGATAGGATTGTCAAGCCCTTTGATGGCGTGGTCGAACTTGAGCTTTTGGTATTGAGACTCAATTTCCAGCAATTCGCTAGTTAATTCAGCGTCGGAGAACTCTTGTAGTTCGAGAAATTTTTTCGAAGCCATTTTTATTAAATTATTGTGTACTTAAAAAAGTTATTCTTATAGATCGTGACGAGCAACGAATTTGGTTGCAACCGGCATCTTCTGTGCAGCAAGACGTAATGCCTCTTTTGCTACTTCTTCACTTACTCCGTCCAATTCAAACATGATTCTTCCAGGCTTTACAACTGCTACATAGTGATCCAGTGCCCCCTTACCTTTACCCATACGTACCTCTAACGGCTTAGCAGTAATCGGCTTGTCAGGGAAAATTCGAATCCATACGTTACCTTCTCTTTTCATGTATCTGGTCATCGCGATACGAGCAGCTTCTATTTGTCTGTTCGTTATGAAAGCAGAATCTAGCGTTTTCAACGCATATGTTCCAAAGGAGATGGTACTACCTCTGTGGGCAATTCCTTTAATTCTTCCTTTTTGCTGCTTACGATATTTCGTTCTTTTTGGCTGTAGCATAATACTATATGATTTACCTATTTCGCCCTTAAAAAAGGCAATATAACAAGCACCTTTCCTGAAAAGCAGGGCAAAGGTACCACTTTTTAATTTATTATTCTAGCGACGTCTTTGATTTCTTCTATCTCCACCACCTCTTCGGCCTTTATCTCCTCTTCCTCCTTTCGCTTCTGAGCCTGTATTTGGAGACAAGTCGCGTTTTCCAAGAACTTCTCCTTTACAGATCCATACTTTGATACCGATCTTTCCGTAAACAGTTTGAGCCTCAGTCAATGCATAGTCGATATCTGCACGGAAAGTGTGTAATGGTGTTCGACCATCTTTGTACTCTTCCGAACGAGCCATCTCTGCTCCATTCAGTCTACCAGAAATACGCACTTTGATTCCTTCAGCACCAACTCGGATAGTAGATTGGATGGCCATCTTGATCGCTCTTCTGTAGTTGATACGAGATTCAATTTGCTTAGCAATTGATTCACCAACAACAGCGGCATCTAATTCAGGCTTACGAATTTCAACGATATTGATTTGAACATCTTTGCCCGTCAATTTCTTGAGCTCCTCACGAATACGATCTACTTCAGATCCACCTTTACCGATAATGATACCAGGTCTGGATGTGTGAACCGTAACGGTGATACGTTTAAGAGTTCTTTCAATAATGATTCTTGCCAAACCACCTTTCTGGACTCTGGCTTTGAGGTATTTTCGAATCTTTTCGTCTTCCACTACTTTCTTTCCAAAGTCTTTACCTCCAAACCAGTTGGAGTCCCAACCACGAATGATTCCTAAACGATTACCAATTGGATTTGTCTTTTGACCCATTTTTTGGTTATTGATGAATTATAAAATTTATTCTTCTACTGACGCTACCTCTTCTTCTGTTTCGGTTGGTAGCGCAACACGATTTTCAACTACGATGGTTACGTGGTTGCTGTGCTTACGAATTCTGTGTGCACGTCCGTGTGGTGCTGGTCTGAAACGTTTAACCATTGCACCTGCATCAGAGAAAGTGGTTTTGATGTAAAGGTCAAACTCATCTGCACTGTATGCGCCGCCGTTTTTGTGTTCCCAGTTTGCGATAGCAGATAAAAGCAACTTTTCTAACCATACAGATGCTTCTTTCTTTGTGTATCGTAGTATGTTAAGTGCTTCCTCAACATTACGTCCACGGATATTATCGACAACCAAACGCATTTTGCGGGCTGACATCGGACAATTCTTTAATTTAGCTACTGCTTCCATTATATATTATTTATGCCTTAGTTTAAGTTACCCAAAACTAATTTATCAATTACTTTTTACGGTTTCCAGCATGTCCTCGGAAGGTACGAGTTGGAGCGAATTCTCCAAGTTTGTGTCCAACCATTGTTTCTGTAACGAATACAGGAACGAAGGTTTTTCCGTTGTGAACAGCGATGGTTTCGTTAACCATATCTGGAATGATCATAGAAGAACGTGACCAAGTTTTGATAACAGACTTCTTATTTGAATCTTTTGCCTTTTGAACCTTCTTTAACAATTTGTGAAAGATATAAGGTCCTTTTTTTATTGATCGAGCCATTTGACTAATTTTTAAGATCTGCTAAAATTATTTATTACGCTTTTTACGTTTTGTGATGATTAGCTTGGTAGAAGGCTTCTTCTTGTTTCTTGTCTTCTGTCCTTTTGCCATTACACCAGTTCTTGAACGTGGGTGACCTCCAGAAGACTTACCTTCACCACCACCCATTGGGTGATCCACAGGGTTCATTGCTACCCCTCTTACTCTTGATCTACGTCCTAACCAACGCTTTCTACCTGCCTTACCAAGTACTTGCAATCCGTGATCTGGATTAGAAGTAACTCCGATCGTAGCCTTACAAGTCAGTAAGATTCTACGTACCTCACCTGATGGCAATTTAATAATGGCATATTTACCTTCACGTCCCATCAGCTGTCCATAAGTACCTGCACTTCTTGCTAAAGCTGCTCCTCTTCCTGGAGTCATTTCAATTGCATGAATAGAAGCACCTAATGGAATTTCAGAAAGTGGTAGTGCGTTTCCAACATTTGGTTCAGAACCTGGGCCAGAAACGACTGAGGTTCCTACTTCTAAACCATCAGGAGCAAGAATATAAGTCTTTGTTCCGTCTGCGTATTGAGTCAAAGCGATGAAAGCAGTTCTGTTTGGATCGTATTCGATGCTCAAAACTTCCGCTTTCATACCATCTTGATTTCTTTTGAAATCGATGATTCTATAACGTCTTTTATGTCCACCACCACGATTACGCATGGTCATTTTACCAGAGCTGTTACGACCACCTGTTTTTTTCAAAGAGGTTGTCAAGCTTTTTTCTGGCTTGCTAGCTGTGATTTCTGCGTAGGAGTTACCGACTCTAAATCGGGTTCCTGGCGTTATCGGGTTATACTTTTTAACTGGCATGGTTTATCCATTTATTTTTTCAATACTAAAAGATTTCTCAGGCAACAAAACGTAAATGTCTTTTATTAAATGTCGCCGAAAAAGTCAATACTTTCTCCATCAGTAAGTTTAATGATTGCCTTCTTATAAGTAGAAGAGCTACCACGTACCAATCCGGATTTTGTATTTCTAGATTTCTTTTTACCTATTTGAACCAAAGTGTTCACGGAAGCAACGTTTACGCCGTACATCTTCTCGATTGCATTTTTGATTTCTAGTTTGTTGGCCTTCTTATTCACGATGAAGCTGAACTGATTCAAGTTTTCAGATAACAGATCAGATTTTTCTGTGAGTAAGGGTTTAATCAAAATTGTCTTTGCCATTTTTTTATGCTTTTGAATATCACTTTAGAGTGATATTTTATTTGCCAAATGTTTGCTTGATCTTATCTACAGCGCTTGCTGCTAATACCAAAGTGTTGGCATTCATAATTTCGTAAGTATTCAAATCCTGCGCTCTGGTTACAGAGGCATTCTTCACATTTCTGGAAGAAGAATACAATACTTTATCGTAGTCGCCAGTAACGAATACTGTTTTGCTACTGTCAAGAGACAAGTTCTTAAGTACTTGCTTGAACTCAGCAGTTTTAGGTGTATCGAAAGTAAAGTCTTCAACTATTACGATCTTACCTTGATTAGCTTTGTTGCTAAGAGCTGATTTACGAGCTAAACGACTTACCTTTTTGTTGAGTTTGAATCCGTAGTTTCTTGGACGAGGTCCAAAAATACGTCCTCCACCTCTAAATATAGGCGATTTAATGTCACCAGCTCTGGCAGTACCAGTACCCTTTTGTCTTTTGATCTTTCTAGTAGATCCTTTTACTTCTCCTCTTTCTTTAGCGGAGTGCGTTCCTTGTCTTTGGTTCGCATTGTATTGTTTAACGGCAAGGTATACTACATGCTCATTAGGCTCAATGCTAAAGATGTCATCTGGCAAGTCCATTGATTTGCCGGTAGTTTTACCTTCTATGTTTAGAATATCGAGCTTCATCGTAATTACTTTTCAATGATTATGTAAGCACCTTTGTGACCAGGAACGGTCCCTTTCACAAGGATTAGATTTTTTTCAGGAAGTACTTTAAGTACTCTTAAGTTTTTAGTTTTGACTCGGTCTCCACCCATTCGTCCACCCATTCTCATTCCTTTGAATACTTTCGCAGGATAAGAAGCTGCACC
>CAZDTI010000139.1:0-16628 GCA_964508085.1 uncultured Saprospiraceae bacterium
AAATCTTGCTCCTAGCCAAAGAGCAAGATTTCTCGACTCGTGCCTTCCATTCGACAAGCTCAGGACAAGCTTCTCGAAATACGAAAGGGAATGCACTCTCCTGTTCCTCGACTTGCTGTACTCGCTCGGAATGACAGGAGGGGCATCGTCATTCGCAAAGAGTAATAATAAACACTAATCGATTCTGTTTTAAAAATCTCAGAATGGCAGTAATTCGATTAAAAATAGGCGTGTGGAAAAGAATCCTGACAATAGAAATTCAACTCAAAAAGATGAAGTTAAATAATAGGGCAAAATTCCTTAATTTGCGTGTTCGTACCATTTAAATTACCAACACCTTTCTTTTACAAATGACGTGATTCCATAAGATTCTTCAAAAGCGACTGTAGTCTAACAAACGGAGAGTTGAAAATCTTTTGTGGAGTTTAAAACACGGAATTCTTAAAAGAATTAAATATCATTGTCCTTCTCATGAGAATTAATCCCTTTCAGGCGGTTTACCCTGATTTCAGTTACGTCGCATCTACCGATACTTTCTTTTCAACGGTGAAAGCCGACTATGTCGAATATAAAAAATCTGGTTTCTTTCAAAAGACAGCTCAGGAAGCATTATATATATATCAGATAAGAATTCCTGAGCGTACTTTTACCGGACTTATCGTGTGCTCTGACATCAGAGATTATATCAACGGAAAAGTAAAGAAGCACGAAAATACACTGGCGCCCAAAGAGCAGCAGCAACTCAATTTGCTGATCAGCAGAAAAGCGATGGTCAAGCCCATCTTGATCACCTATCCAGAGGTCAGAGGAATTACTAAAATACTCAAAAGCTACATTAAGAAATCGAAAGCTTTCTTCAGTTGCGAATTGGAAAATAAAGAGGAAAGCCATCATATCTGGGAACTTTCTGATGGTAAATTGATTCAACAAATACAAGACTTATTTAAGAAGAATGTTCCAGTTTCCTTTATCGCAGATGGCCACCATCGATGCTCTGCCACCGCCTTGCTCTACGAGCGAACGAAGAAAAAGAAAACCGTTTTTTGTGAGCAAATGCTCAGTGCTTATTTCCCAGTAACGGAATTGGAAATCCATGATTACAACAGAGTCGTAGATGCATTGGAAGATTGCAGTCCAACCCAATTTATGGCTCGGTTATCTAAAATTTTCGAAATCACTCCATTGAGAGAACCAGCGAAGCCCAGCCAAAAACACGAGTTGACATTTTGTATTAATAAAGAATGGTATCGTCTCAACTTCCGAAAAGCAATTCTTAAGGAGTATAAAAAAACAAAAGTCTTACTGGATGCGAATATGTTGGATGAAAAAGTGATGCGCGACATTCTTGGGATCATTGACATCAGAACGGATAAGCGGATGACTTACGTAGAAGGCCCAAAGGGAATTGAAGGTATTCGTTTAGAATCTAACAGAAGTGCTACACGGATTGGGTTTTGCTTGTATCCGGTGAATATCAGTGACCTTATTAAGGTGGCGGATTCGGGAAAGACGATGCCGCCGAAGAGTACCTGGTTTGAGCCGCGAATTAAGAATGGGATGATAGTGGCGGAGTTGTAAGCCATGTTTTACAAGGAGGAAGCCGATAATAAATTGGTTTTGGAGTGACGCTTATTATTTAGTTAGGCATAAATAAAAACTGAGAATGAAAAAGAATGTATTACTATTGTTGATGTTTATTTCCGTGTCGGCCTCTGCCCAATTTAATATTGATTCATTAAGATTCTTAGTAAAAGGAAATTATATTTTGAAATCGATTCCAAAAAAGACCAAATCTAAAACTATTCGAGTAGAATACATAAATCATGACAGTTTACTCTGTTTTGTTTTTACTCAAAATGAAAAAGAAGAGGTCGTAGAAGACATAATGGGAATTGCACTTTCTGAGTATAAATATGATTCTAAGCATAGAATGACTGAGCTAAAATATTACAATGAAAAAGGAGAATTAAGTTTTAGCGAAACTCCCCCAATCCTTAAAATTGAATATGATAGTTTGGATAGAATCATTTCAAGAAGCTTTTTCATAGACAATAGCTATACACCAGTGAAAGGAGGAGCAAGAATCGAATATGATTACAACCAATTTGGAGATTTGACGGAGGAGAGAGCTTATAATGAAAATAAGGAACTCCGCAAAAACTCACCTATAACAAAATATGAATATCTTGATGATCGAAAAACACAAATAGAGAGAAGGTATGATAAAGACACTGTCCTTATTGTTACAGCAGAAATTGCGGCTAAATGCGATAGGTTTGAAACAAACAAAAGAGAAAAGTTGATTGAACGAAAATTTCTTGGTGTAAACAAGAACTTGGTAGTAAGGAAAGATTATTCTTCAGGCTTAGAGTATTCCATCTTGAAATATGAATATGGATTAAAACCTGAGTATGTTAAAGTTGTGATGTATGATAAAAATATGAAAAAAATTAATGAATCATGGCAATATTCGCCTGATGAAAAATAAAGGCAATACCTAACAGAATTCATGAGATCAATAGTTGGCAGTGTAGAAATCGCACGAAATTCAATACTCTGTCAGCTGCTACTCATGTATATAGATTGCTCCAAATAAGCCCATACCTATAGATACTCAAAACAAAAACACACCCTCACCTCATGAGAAAAATAACAGCCGATCACATCTTCCCTGTCAACACAAAAGGAGATTCCAGCCCCCTAAAAGAAGCCGTAATCATCACAGACGACCAAGGAAAAATACTATCCATTGATCAACGCAAAGACCACGACCCCGCCTCCCTCGAAATCCACAAAGGCGCCATCATTCCTGGGTTCATCAACACTCATTGTCATCTGGAACTTTCGCACATGAAAGGAAAGGTCGCTACCGGAACCTCCCTCATTCCATTCATCTCCAATGTCGTAAGCTTTCGCGATTCGCCGGAGGAAGAAATAATGGAAGCCATTGCAAAGGCTGATCAGGAGATGTACGATGGAGGGATTGTAGCAGTTGGTGATATTTCTAACAAGGTGGACACGAAGTCGCAAAAAGAAAAGAGCAAGATCAATTATTACACTTTTGTAGAAATGTTTGACTTCATGCAAGACAGTTGGACGGAACAAGAATATGAAAAATACATGGCTGTTTATCAAGAACAAGCCAGCGATAATGGCAACAAAAAAAGCGCCGTACCTCATGCTCCATATTCCGTTTCTAAATCCCTTTTTCAAAAAATAAATGCACTCAATGAAAAAGAGGCAACAGTAAGCATTCACAATCAAGAAACACCTCCTGAAAACGAACTGTTCCTTCAAAAAACAGGAGGTTTCCTCGATTTTTACAAAGGATTCAATATTTCTTTAGATGCTTTTGAAGCAACAGGAAAAACTGCGATTCATTACGCCTTGGAAAACATGAATCCAAATTGCAAAAGTCTTTTTGTGCACAATACACTCACAACGACAACAGACATCAAAGCCGCTCAACAATGGAGTGATAAGCTTTACTGGGCCACTTGCCCCAATGCAAATCTGTACATCGAAAATCGACTGCCAAACTACCAATCCTTTCTAGACACAAATGCAAAATTAACCATAGGGACAGACAGTCTGACCTCTAATTGGCAACTGTCCATCTTAGAAGAAATGAAAACCATTTCCCGCTACCAGTCCTATGTTCCTTTTGAAACTTTATTACGATGGGCTACTTTAAATGGAGCGGAAGCACTTTCTTATGAAGACAATTTGGGAAGCATTGAAGTTGGGAAAACGCCGGGGCTGAGTTTGCTGAATTTGGATGAAAGTCTTGAATTGAGAAATGATACTACGGTGAAGAAATTAGCATAAAATTCATGTTTAATGACTCGTTACTCTTTTAAAAGTTGAATTTCAAACAAACTCTTTTCTTTTTCAAATTTTAAAAAAGGAAAAGCCTGATTTATTTTTTCTATCTCCTCCAACTGCTTCCGTAAAAAAAACTGATGTGCATCCGATTCCACCTGAAATGGCCGATGTTGACTAGCTTGGATAATCTTATCCAGCTTTCCCATAAGGGCTATGGTGTCTTCTGAGATCAAGCCTGCTTTGAAATAATTCCAGATGTAATCAATAGCGGTTTCATTAGGATGTATCATATCAGAATCATAAAAACGATAATCCCTCAGGTCATCCATCATAATCTCCCAGGCTGGAAAGTAGTGTACGTAATCATATTGTTTTTGAAGCGAGGTGCAAGTCAACAGTAGGGTTGATTTACTCTGTTGATTTTCCAGTAGTCCATCACGGGTGTGCCGGATTGGACTTACTGTAAGAATGATGTTAAGGTTTGGGTTTTTTATCTTTATTTTTTCAAAAACAGGAGCAAGAGCGCTACTGCATTCTTCAACGGTAAGTAGTTTCCTTTCAAAATGATTAGCAGGTAGTTTATGACAATTTGCAACTATCTCTTGTTTACGTTTGTCAATGAAAACACGAGCAGTGCCAAGAGTTATTATGAGTTGATTGGCTTGTTTTAAAAATAAACCAGTTTGTTGAAGTTGCTCATTCATTGTTGATAAAGTCTGGCTTTTATTCCTCCCTGAAAAACGACTATGAAAAAGGAAATGGTGCCAAAGTCCTTGCTGCTCGAATAATTCGCCCGCTTTATAATGCTCCTCTTCCAGCACTCGTTTTAATTGATCAGCAATAGAAATGGGGTTATATAAAATGCCAAAAGGGTTAATAAGTATCGGAAATTGATACTTGCTCAATCGCTTGCCCATGTGTTCAGCGAAGCAGGAACCGAGGCATAAGCTAGATTTATGATGATTTATCTTGAAAGGGTAGGAAAGAGGGCGTAGTTTAGTTCGAAAATTAGTCATGGCGAAGGAGCTGTTTTTCCCACAAAAGTATTAATTTTCCTTCTCCGTAGAAATATAAACGATTATACACTTTAAAAACAAGTTTTATTTCCGCCGATATGCTTGTGCGAGGAAGCTCCCCCTTTAGGGGCAGGGGGTTGCGCTGGCAAAAAAGTATAAGTTACTTCGTAGAAATATAAATTCCTTTCTTTGGAAGATAAGGTGGTTTATCAAAAATACATATGCAGTTTTTCAAACGACTATTTAACAGCAATGCAGATATTCCAAAAATGGATGTTCGTTTTGGGCGCTTTACAGATGCTTATAAAACGGAAAAGCAATACGATGCCTGGGATCAGTCGATTCAGCTTTTTGAGAAAGGAGATTATTTGAAGGCTTATGAGATTTTCTTTGACTATCTACGAGATGAGGAAGAAGCGAATGTTAAACTTGACAAAATAGAAGAAGGACTTGTTTTTGAATTTTACCAAGGCTCTCGTATGATAAGTGGGAAAGCCATGGCGAAAAAAGTGAGTGCAACGTCTAGAGTAGTCAAGACTAATAAGTTTGAGCCTTTATTGATGAAGCGTCTGCTAGAGAGGAACTTTGACTTGAGATACAGTCGCTTTTGTTTAGATGAGGAAGACAATATCGCCATTACTTTCGATACCTCCTTTATGGATGGATCACCATATAAGCTGTATTATGCTTTGAAAGAACTGGCGACTCAGGCAGACAAGCAGGATGACCTTCTATTGGATGAATTTAGTGGTTTGGAAGGAATGGAAAACAGTCCAATGAGACATCTTTCAGTAAAAGAGAAAGAAGCAAAATATAAGTACATCCAGAAAGCCCTTGCTATAGTTATTGAAGAAGTTGAAAATGGGAATTTAGATAAAGAAGCCTATGCTGGAGGTGTCGCCTATTTATTGTTAGATTTAGTTTATAAGTTGGACTTTTTAGTTAGGCCTGAAGGCTTTATGATGGAAGCTTTGGAGCGAATTCACCGTTTGTATTTTGCTAAAAATGAAATACCTAAGTTTGAAAAGAATGAACAGCTGATAATTGAGTTTAAAAAATTGCAAGCACGTAGTAAAGACGAATATTTCAAAGAAATGTATACGGTTATTTCTACTTTTGGAATTACCACTGCGGTGAATTATAGTAGAGTCGTTCATTTTATAGAAGGCGAATTATCCAATATGGATTGGTATCAAAAACATGGGTACGATAAAGTAGCCTGTGCAATTCCTGGGTATATTGTGGGCTATTGTTTGTTCAACTATGCAGTACCAAAACCCTGTAAAGATTTCTTTCAATTGTATTATCAAATCGCAGAGTCCAATTACTTTACAGCATTGGGTTATCCCAGGCTCTATCATCCTAAGCAAAACAAGTTTAATAAAAAGCTCATCAAAAATAATATCGAAGACTTGGTAGACCAACACAGTCCCTGGTTCAAAAATTTAAAGCCCAACTTTCGAGTACTAAATTTCGAATCCAAAACGGACTTCTCTTACTCCTTTTTACAAATGATGAAAGAACTGGACATGACAAAGACCGGATAAGAAATAATAAAAACTACACTTAGCGAAGAGTTGAACCATCATTAACCCGACTTGAAACTGAGCCTGTCCTGACGGTGTCGAAGGAGGGCTCGAAAATAAATACATGCCAAATCATCCCTATCAATCCATCATCGTTCAAATCGCAACACCATTCCTGATCGGTACCGGTTTCTGCCTGAATAAAGATGGAATTATCGTCACTAACGAACATATTGTTCGAGACAGCAGAAGGGTAGTGGTCGATCATCCAGAGCAAGGTAAACAATTAGGAGAGGTAATCTATTTGGATGCAAAGAGAGACTTGGCATTGCTTCGCGTACTGAAAGCTTATGATGTTCCAACAATAAAAATACAAAACGGGCAGCCCTTGTCAGTTGGAGGAGAAGCTTATGCCTTGGGAACGATGAAAGCAGGCGAGGAATCCTTGAGGAAAGGAAAAGTGTTGGCTACAGCTGTTGATATAGATGACGTACCTCATATTTCTCACTCCGCTATTTTGACTGGAAGTGATAGTGGAGGCCCACTATTAGATGCGAATGGGTTTTTATTAGGAGTTAATAATTTTATCATGAAAGGAGGAGAAATGCGAGGCTTCAGTCTTCCTGTTTCTTTTTTAGAGGAAGCCTTATTACAACTTGAGTGGGAGGCAGGTAAGACAAGTTGTCGTTGCTACAATTGTGGAACAATCAGCTATGACGACAACCCATTAGGAGAGATTTGTCCGAGCTGCAAGGAGGAGCTACAATTGCCAGCGCTGATACCTCCTTATAAGCCATTCGGTGTGGCGGCGACCATAGAAGCTTTATTAGCAGAGACAGAAGAAGAGGTGGCCTTGACCCGTAGAGGTCCAAATTGCTGGCAGGTGCAACAAGGTAGTGCCCTCATCAATATTTCCTATTATGAAAAGAATGGATTGATTGTAGGAGATGCCCATTTATGTACACTACCTCCTCAGGATAATGTTGCACTTTTTACTTATTTACTTAAACAGAATTACAAAATTGAAAATCTAAGTTTCAGCATTCGAAACGGAGACATCGTACTCTCTTTGATGATTTATGATCGTTATTTGAATGAACAAACAGGACACAGACTCTTTCAATATTTGTTTCAACAAGCGGATGATTTTGATAATATCTTAGTAGAACAATATGGAGCGTTGTGGAAAGAGGCTTAGTGGAGCTTTACTTAACACTTATTGGTATGCTTTTCTTATGGTTATTGAAGAATAAACCCTCCCACCAATTTTCATCCCCGTATTATTTTTTTTGTATTCCTTACATTAGCGTAAGCGTAAGTCCGTTTAATGCTATTCGTTTACATTAACATTTGTTTAGGGCTTAAAATGAAAATATCTTTTTGTGAAGCAGCGTTTTAGCGCGGTTGGTTATCCTGTTAAAAAGTAAAATCCTTCTTTGACAAATGACGTGGTTCCTCAAAAAGGTTTTTCAAAAACGACTGTAGAGTAATGAAAGAAGTGTTGAAAATCTTTTTGAGGGACTAAAAAACACGGAATTCGTCAAAGAACTAGTAAAATATTAAGCAGATATATCGGATTGGGAATACCTAGAAGTTGAAAAATACTTATATTTACCTACTTTTTGTCTCGAACATAAAGTTATATCCAAAGAGAGGTCCCATTAAATTATCTTTTTTGTGAAATTCAAACTTACTATTAAAATTATGAAAAGAATTAAACACTCGATTTTAGTCCTATTCGCTGTCTTGGGAACTCTTTCTTTAAGTGCGCAGGATATTCACTTTTCTCAGTTCTACCTTTCTCCGCTGAACCTAAACCCGGCGATGACAGGTGTAATGAATTGTAACGCTCGTTTGACCGCTAACTTTCGTAACCAGTGGGCGAGTGTACTAAAAGCAAATGCATACAATACTTATTCTGTAAGTTATGATCAAAAAGTGCCAGTTGGCCGAAACGATTTCTTCGGTATTGGTGGTACTTTCTGGGGAGATAAGGCTGGAGAGTCTGAATTCTCTACCTTACAAGGACGATTGTCCTTATCCTACAGTAAAAAAATGGGCGGGTATCGTAAAAAAGCGCATTACCTCGTTTTTGGTGCTGATGCAGGAGTAACACAACGATCTGTAAACTTCCAAAACCTCAGATGGGGGCTACAGCATGACGGAAATGGTGGCTATAATGGTGATTTCGCTTCAGGCGAGACCTTCGAAAATGATAACCTTTTATTTGCGGATATCTCTGCAGGTCTATTGTGGTTTTCTGTTTTTGATGAAGACAATAGCTTGTACATAGGAGGTGCTTATCACCACTTAAACAGAGCGAATCTGTCTTTTGAAGATCAAGGTGCAGAACCATTATACAGTAAGTTTACCATTCACGCGGGTGGTGAATTTATGTTAACCTCAAGAGTAGGTTTGGTACCAGGTGTGATCACTATGTTCCAAGGACCATCTTTTGAGCTGAATACAGGAACGAGTTTGAAGTTCTTGTTAGGTGGAAATAGAAGAAACTACCAGGCGGTACAATTTGGAGCTTGGATGCGTATTTCTAACCACTTCCAGAAAAGTGTAACGACTGATGCGATGATTTTAAGTACTCGCTTTGATTACAACGAATTCTCAATTGGATTTAGCTACGATGTGAATGTTTCTAGTTTACGTCCTGCAAGTAATTCAAACGGTGCTTTCGAATTCGCATTGACTTATAAAATTTGTGGACCAGAGAAGAGAAGCGTTTACTGTCCTAACTTCTAAACGTAAAAGATTTGACTTCTTAGATGTCCTAATAGCAGAAAACCTGCCGTGTGAACGCGGCAGGTTTTTTGTTGTTAAAACACCCAGCTTATGGCTGTCGTATCTGCTTTTCTGCAGTTAATCCTCCAAATATCTTTTTTTATCCCTTCGTGAGTTTGGCAAAGCTCATATGTAAAAAACTCAGATAATTACAAAAGGAACACAAAAGTTTGTAACTTTGGATGTTTTTTAAGAGAGATATTAATATATTAAGTTTCATAAGATAGTTATTCAATACCACTTCAGTAGAAATTCAGGTTAGGCATATATCTAAATGCCATTGAATAATTGCTCTAAAATAATTAACCACGAGCGACTGTTGAGAAAAACGTTTTACGTTCGCAAGCCCATCGACCGGTTAAATAACACTTAAATCAAGCTAACATGTTTGGATCAAAAAAGAAAGAGTCAAGTACTTCAGGTACTTCAAAAACGAACTTATCACCGGGAAGCCATTCCTTGAACACTTTGGTACACGGTACTGTCGTAGAAGGGGCTATAAAGGCCGAAAGTGACATCCGCGTAGATGGTGTGATAAAGGGATCTTTAAATTGCAAAGCTAAGGTAATCATTGGCCCAACTGGTCATATTGAAGGTGAAATCCGTTGCGTAAATGCAGTTATCGAAGGTAAATTTGATGGTAACTTACAGGTAACAGAACTACTTAATATCAGAGAAAGTGCAGTAGTGAATGGAGATGTCAAAACGAATCAACTACTCGTTCAGTCTGGTGCAATCTTCAATGTCACTTGTGCAATGGGGAATCAAAAAGCACGTTCTGGAAATTTCGAATCATCAATAAAAGGATCAAAAGCAGTTGCCTCAAACGGAAAAAAACAAACCACAGCGATCAAAGAAGCAAGTTAATCAGGCACTCAAATATTCTGGTATGGGCATGCAAATGGCCATATCCATATTCGTGGGGGCTATGATTGGCAAACAACTGGATGCTTACTTCCAAATGGAACGCCCTATTTGGACTGCCGTGCTCGCATTGGTATTTCTTTGTGCTTCTATGTATTTAGTTCTTAAAGATTTGTTGCGCAACGATTAAGTAAACACATGGCTCATCAAAAATTCCTACGCCCTCTAATCGGACTAACTCTTGCGCTGATCCTTCTAGTGATACTATCCGGCTTCTATCCGCCTCTGGCAGCTTATCAAGATATTTTTTCCATCAGCATCTTATTCTTTGTAGCATTCAGTATGCTCACATATTGGTTGGCCGATAGCGCAGCTCATAGTAATAATAAATTTGCTTTCACTCAGGTAACCTTTCTTTTCCTTTTCGGGAAATTGCTGTTTTCCGTTCTCATTTTGGTCGTATATAAAATGGTGGCACTTCCTGAAACCAACCTATATGTACTTCCCTTCTTTTTAGTTTATCTTTGTTACACCGTTTTTGAAACTGGGTTTATGATGAGGCTAGGGCGAATTAGTGGCAGACAATCAGATCGACAAATGGATAAAAAATCTTAACAAAAATGAGTTACAAATTTCAAGTAAATGAGGAGCACGATTTTCAGTTAACTCCTGAACTACTCAAAAGTATTGACATCCAGTCAACAGGAGATGGCCATTTTCATATTCTCAAAAATAATAAGTCTTATAAAGCAGAAGTCATTGCAAGTGATTTTGCAAATAGAAAATTAACCATTTTGATAAATGGAAATAAATATGAAATCAAAATCACAGATGAATATGATGAATTGGTAAAAAAACTTGGACTTACTGTTGCTTCTGGACAAAAAGTAAAAGAAATAAAAGCCCCTATGCCAGGGCTGGTACTAGATGTAATGGCTAAGATCGGTCAGACCGTCCAAAAGGGAGATGGTCTATTAATCTTGGAAGCGATGAAAATGGAAAACGTCATAAAAGCGCAAGGAGATGGTATCGTGAAATTGGTAAAAATCGAAAAAGGACAGACTGTAGATAAAGGAGCTATTTTGGTAGAAATGGAGTAGTGGTTTTCTAAACTTCCATGTACGTTAGAGAAAAGTTTAGTAAATCTAAAAACGAACAGCTCCATAAGAGCATTATCAAATTAAGAAAAGTATCGCGATCAACCACGCAAGATTCTGGAAGAATCGAACCATCATTACCCTGACAGTCGGGGAGGAAGGAAAAGTGGGAGGAGCCGCGTGCAAAAAAAAACAACCATCATGCTACTATCCACCACACCAACCATCCCCGGAAGAGAAATCACTGAAAGCATCGACATCGCCAGAGGGAGTACTGTCCGCGCCCGAAATGTAGGTCGCGATATTTTCGCTGGCCTAAAAAATCTAATCGGAGGAGAAATCTCAGAGTACACTAAGCTAATGGCGGATGCCCGTGAAGAGGCGCTAGATCGAATGCTGGCTGACGCACATGACATGGGTGCAGATGCTGTAGTCAATGTTCGTTTTATGACGGCAATGGTTATGCAAGGTGCTTCTGAAATACTAGCCTATGGCACGGCAGTGAAATTGAAATAAAAGGAAGGGTTATCAAAGAGGAACTTTTTTGCGCTAAAGTGCTTTGGTACTTTGTGTAACACTTATTGTAATAAAATGGCAAAGAAGAAAGAAAATAAAAATAGGAAGATTGAGATTGTAAATCGGAAAGCAAAATTCGAATACAAGTTTCTTTCCGAACTAGAAGCAGGAATCATCCTTACTGGTACAGAGATAAAGTCGATTCGTGCTGGTGAAGCTAACCTAAAAGAAGCGTATTGCCTTTTTTTACGAGGAGAGTTGTTTATACGTAATATGTTTATCGCAGAATACAAATACGGTACGCATAATAACCATGAAGTCCGACGAGATAGAAAACTCCTCCTGAAAAAAATAGAAGTCAAAAAGTTGTTGAGAAAAGTAAAAGAAAAAGGAATGACAATAGTTCCTTACAAATTGTTCATCAGTGACAGAGGTTTCGCTAAAATAGATATCGCTCTTGCCACGGGTAAACGCCAATACGACAAACGCGCTACCATGAAAGAAAGAGACAACAAAAGAGAACTAGATCGCATCAAAAAAATGCACCAATAAAAACTCCGAAGGGCCCCACATAACACACACTATAAAAGGGCACACCCAAGACTCTGGAAGAATCAAACCACTATTTACCCCGACTTGAAAGTCGGGGAGCAGCGCAGAAGGCGCAGAGCGAAAAAAAACTACTCCACCAGCGTCAACCCCATCTGTTCCACATCAAAGCTCTCCTTCAACCCCACTTGAGGCAACACCAAATTATACCCCTCCGAACTTGGTGGAATCACTTGTCTAATAT
The DNA here is from genome assembly GCA_964508085.1 of uncultured Saprospiraceae bacterium. Taxonomy (GTDB): domain Bacteria; phylum Bacteroidota; class Bacteroidia; order Chitinophagales; family Saprospiraceae; genus CALGLS01. Next base: position 12,431 of record CAZDTI010000139.1, read on the forward strand.
ATCCAGGATTCAACATCCGAATCACTTTCATAGGAACTCCACTTTCTTTCGCAATTTTCTTAAAAGAAAAACGAGAGTATATTTTTGTAGGATTGGTCAATTGAAGCGTATAGTCCGGGTAAGACGGACGAAGATTGTAGAACATATAATAGTTCATAACATAAGAAGCCGCAATAAATTTAGGAACATAATTTTGTGTTTCCTTCGGCAGGTGCTTTCTCAGTTTCCAAAAATCCCTTGATCGACTTTTACGAATGGCTTTGTCTACATTTACGGTACCACTGTTATAAGCCGCGATTACCAAAGACCAATCTTCATATCGAACAAATAAATCGGATAACAATCTAGCGGCAGCTTCGGAAGATTTGTGAATGTCAAAACGTTCATCTACATAATTATTTATCTTCAGTCCATAGCTTTTTGCAGTAGAACGTATGAATTGCCAAAGTCCACCTGCTCCCTTATGAGAAACCGCTTTGGTAATCAATGCCGATTCAATAACAGTAAGGTATTTTAAATCCTCCGGTAGATTATAGAGTTTTAAATAATATTCAAAAATAGGAAAGTAAATGGCAGAACGTCCTAAAATCTGCTCTGTTCCAGGCCGTCCGCGTTTGACATAGCTGTTGATGTATTTTTTTACTTCCTTATTAAACTTAAGCTTTACTGATCCTTCAATGGTGCCCAATCTTCCTTTGATGACGTTTTTGGAGTATTTAGGAACCTTTGCACGTAGCGGAGCTGTAGCAACAGCAGCAGATGTATTAACAAGGTTGATTTGACAAAACAATACCAAAGCGATGGTATGGCGGATATATTTTCTCATGGGATAAAAAATTCTAAGTAACAACAAAAAGTTGACTTCAACGGCTAAATTTAATGCTGAAGTTATTTTTTGTGTCCTACTAAAAAGTCGAAACGCAATGTTTCGGGGTATTATTTTTTAAAATGGGAGGGAAAACAAATAGGGAGATATAGTGGAGGTACCATATAAAGTGGTGAATAAGTATATACGAGATTGCCTCAAATGGAATATCCCTTTAGAGGCTTTCTATAATTAGAAAGATAAGCTTATGCGAAAGCTATATTTTGTTTGTGGTGAAATTGAATATTAAGGGGAAGTAGTCCTAATATTCTTAGTGAAGTTCAAAAGTTCCCGCTCATTAAAAGCACGGGCCATGATCTGAATTCCAAAAGGCATGCCATCATCGCTTTTCCCGAGTGGGACGGAGATGGCTGGAATACCTGCTAAATTGGCTAAAACAGTATAAACATCAGCCAAGTAAGCTTTTATAGGGTCATTGTCTTTTTGACCAATAGACCATGCTGTTTCAGGAGAGGTTGGCAAAATTAAATAATCATATTCTTCAAAGAGCTGATTCAAAAAATCCCTGACCAAACGCCGAACTTTCTGTGCCTTAGAGAAATAAGCATCGTAATAGCCACTACTCAGTACAAAAGTCCCCAACATAATTCGTCGTTTGACTTCAGTACCAAAACCTTCTGTTCGACTTGCTTTATAACTCTTCGTTAAATTATCAGCCTGCTCACTTCGGTGTCCATAGCGAAGACCGTCATAACGAGACAGGTTGGAAGAGGCTTCCGCAGTGGTCAACACATAATATGTTGGAACCAAATAATCGAGGTATTTAAAATCAACAGCTGAGACATCATGTCCTTCTGTTTTTAGTTGAGTGATCAAATCTTCTGTAGCTGAGCGAATGTTTTTGTCCAATTTGTCATTATGAACAGCGTTTCCGAAATAAGCAATTTTAGAAGGTTTGGACAATTTTGTTAATTCTGAAAAATGTTCAACAGGCCGTTTGCTACATGTGCCATCGAACTCGTCAGCCCCTGCCATTACTTCTAACAATATAGCTGCATCGTCTACAGAGTTACTAATAGTTCCAATTTGATCAAAGGAAGAAGCGTAAGCCAACAAGCCATGCCTGGAAATACGTCCATAAGAAGGCTTCATTCCCACAAGCCCACAAAAAGCAGCAGGCTGTCGTACGGAACCACCGGTGTCAGAACCAATAGAAGCCAAGCAGGTATCCATTTGAACAGAAACCGCAGAACCACCAGAAGAACCTCCGGAGACTTTACTTTCGTCCAAACCATTTTTCACTGCACCATAGACCGAATGTTCATTAGCGGATCCCATTCCGAATTCATCACAATTCACTCGCCCAATAATAATAGCATCTTCCGCTAAAAGACGTTCTACAGCAGTTGCAGAAAAAACAGAAGTAAACCCCTCCAATATTTTCGAACCGCCAGTCACCTGATGATCTTTATAACAAAGCAAATCTTTAATAGAAATCACCATCCCAAAAAGTCGTCCAACAGAGCTTGAATCTTTTTTAAATCGTTCATCCAACTCAACCGCCTTCGCTCTCGCCTCGGATTCATAAACTTCGATATAGGCATTCAATCCCTTGTTCACATCAATCTGCGACAGGTAATATTCCACAAGCGCAGCACAAGAAGTCGCGCCGTTATTAAGATCTTTTTGAATTTCTTTAATAGTAGAATATTTAGGCATTTTCGTTTTAGATTAGCATTGTTTTTAATGGTGATATTTGATTTGCTATTCTGAGCGAGCGACGTAGGAGTGAGTCGACTCCTGTCATTCTGAGGAATAAAAAATAGAATCGATGTTTACGGTCACTGAACCCTTTGCGAGCGACAACACGTCTCCTGTCATTCTGAGCGAGCGACGTAGGAGCGAGTCGAAGAATCAGGAGAGGGATACTCTTTTGTATTTCGAGAAGCTTGTCCTGAGCTTGTCGAATGGAAGGTACGAGTCGAGAAATCTACCTCTATGCAAAGGAAAAGCTCTCTTACTCCAATCGCTCAATAATCGCCTCTAAAGACAACTTCTCCTCCTCTCTAGTCTCCATATTCTTAAAAGACAATAAACCACTATTCAGCTCATTCTCTCCAATAACAATAATAAAAGGTGCTTTCCGATCATTCGCGTATTTCATCTGTTTTTTAAATTTCAGCGGAGCAGGATACAAATCAGCATTAATATTCGCTTTACGCAATGCATTCAAACATTTAAAAGCATGTAAGTGTGCCTGCTGATCATGAGCCAAAATCAATACCTTTAAATTAGATTGGAAATCATCCGGGAACAAATTCAGTTCCTCCATAACATCATAAATACGTGCCGCCCCAAAAGAAACCCCAACACCAGATACATTCTTTAAGCCAAACACTCCCGTCAAATCATCATAGCGACCACCACCACCAATACTTCCAATTTTCACTTCCTCTGTAATGACTTCAAAAATACAACCTGTGTAATAACTTAAACCTCTGGCCAAGGTAATGTCAAACTCTACTTTATTCACCGGAGCCGCCATATCGAAATATTGGTGGAAAGTCTCTAGCTCCTCTAAACCTTTCAATCCCGTAGAGCTGTCTACGAATAATGCCTTCAGTGGTTCCAAAGATTTGGTGCCAAGCATCTTTTCTATCTTATCAATGGCTGTTTCGCTAATACCTTTATTTGCTAATTCTAGACGAACCTTTTCCATCCCAATCTTATCCAATTTATCAATCGCCACCGTCATGTCCATAAACTGATCCGCGATACCAGCCGCTTCCGCCATCCCATACAATACCTTTCTGTTGTTTATTTTGATGGTGACATTTAAACCTAATTGTGCAAAAACCTCATCATAAATTTGCACCAACTCCGCCTCATACATCAAAGAATCTGAACCCACCACATCCACATCACATTGGTAAAATTCCTGATAGCGCCCTTTCTGTGGACGATCCGCTCTCCATACCGGTTGTATCTGGTAGCGTTTAAAAGGGAAATTGATCAAGTGCTGATTCATCACTACGAAACGGGCAAAAGGAACGGTCAAATCATAACGCAGACCGCGCTTTGAAATAGACGGAATTATTTTGTTAGAGTTTTTGTCCTCCAGAGCACTTTGATCCGCTTTTTTCAAAAAGTCTCCATTGTTCAAAACTTTAAAAACAAGTTTGTCTCCTTCCTCTCCATATTTCCCAGTGAGGGTAGAAAGGTTTTCCATGACAGGAGTTTCCAAAGGCTGGTAGCCATATTTAACAAAAGTCTTACGAATGGTGTCAAAAATATATTGTCGCTTGATTACCTGCTCGGGTGCAAAATCTCGGGTACCTTTAGGTATGCTTGGTTTCATGAAATGCTATTTCT
>CAZDTI010000139.1:16728-18674 GCA_964508085.1 uncultured Saprospiraceae bacterium
CCTACAACGCCGACTTAAACTGCTTTAAAAAACGTACATCATTCTCAAACAACAAACGAATGTCATTGATTTTCCAAAGTAACATCGCCTGCCGTTCTATTCCCATTCCGAAAGCAAAACCCGTGTAGCGCTTAGAATCAATACCACAGTTTTCTAAAACATTTGGATCTACCATTCCACAACCCATAATCTCTACCCAGCCGGTATATTTACAAACGTTACAACCTTCGGCGTTACAGATAAAACAAGAGACATCCATCTCCGCGCTTGGCTCAGTGAAAGGGAAATAAGAAGGACGCATACGAATCTTAGTATCAGGTCCATACATTTCCTGAGAGAAGTACAATAGCGTCTGCTTCATGTCTGCGAAAGAAACATTCTCATCGATGTACAAACCTTCTACCTGATGGAACTGGCAATGCGCACGTGCAGAAATGGTCTCGTTACGATAGACACGCCCCGGAGCAATGATGCGAATCGGAGGTTGTTGATTCATCATGGTTCTCGACTGAACAGAAGAAGTATGCGTTCGTAGAAGCATTGTTGTACTGTCTTGCAAATAGAACGTATCCTGCATGTCACGTGCCGGATGATCTGCTGGAGTATTCATGGCTGTGAAGTTGTGCCAGTCGTCTTCGATCTCCCGATCTTCCGCAACGGCAAAGCCGATCTTACCAAAGATGTCAATGATTCGATTTAGTGTGATCGTGATTGGATGGGTAGACCCCATTTCACCCGGTTCGGCAGGAGCGGTGAGGTCCAGCTGCTGTGCCTGTTCTGCGTCTGCAGAACTTTCAATCCCTTCCTTAAGACGACCGAATTTTTCCTCAGCTTTCTGCTTCAACTCATTTACCAACTGCCCATATTGCTTTTTTTGTTCATTTGCAATATTTCGGATTTCTCCCATCAACGGTTTCAGAATATTTTTACTCCCCAAATACTTGATGCGGAATTGCTCCAACTCCTCTTTGTTCTTCAATACAGTGTCGTCTATTTCAGTCAATAATTTTTTGACTTTTTCAAATGCTTCTGATGCCATAGTCTTTTTTCTTTGAAATGAGGCACAAAGGTAATCAGAACTAAGGGAAAATGCTAGCGTTTTTTTTGGGGGAGGCTTCTTGGGCGTTTATCGCTTGCTCGAAGGATAATTTAACCGCAAAGGATGCCAAGAGCGCAAAGGTTTCGCAATGAGAAATAGTATTCTAGCTAAAATAAGGAGACTTGTAGAAAAATAGAAATACGCTTTAGTGTGTATTTTCACGTTCTCACATTAAGTCACATACAAAAGGAACTCTTCTAAGAAAACCTTTGCGAAACCTTTGCGTGTCTTCGCGTCCTTTGCAGTTAATCCTTATCTTGAGCAACGCGAAAAACAAAAAAAAGCCACTGCAAGTAAAACTCACAGTGACCTATTATTATCTATTTTAAGTGGGATTGAATAACAATCAAAGACCTTAATCCTTAATCCTTAATCTTTAATCCTCTCACATCTACACATCCACCTTCGCATACTTCGCATTTTCCTCAATGAAAGCGCGTCTAGGCGGCACTTCATCTCCCATTAGCATGGAGAAAACGCGATCCGCTTCAACAGCATCTTCGATAGTAACCCTTCTGAGGGTACGCGCATCAGGATCCATAGTGGTTTCCCAAAGTTGTTCCGCATTCATCTCCCCAAGTCCCTTATATCGTTGGATTTTTACAGAAGTATCATGCTCATCTCTTTGATAAGCTTCCACTGCTTCCTGGCGTTCTTCCTCATTCCAGCAATATCTGAACTGCTTTCCTTTTTTCACTTGATAGAGTGGAGGAGCAGCAATGTAAATGTAACCATTGTCAATCAGCGGCTTCATGTATCGGTAGAAGAAAGTTAGAATTAGAGTAACAATGTGGCTACCGTCGACATCGGCATCACACATGATGACTATTTTGTGGTAACGAAGCTT
>CAZDTI010000140.1:0-18542 GCA_964508085.1 uncultured Saprospiraceae bacterium
ATAAAGCCATATTTGTTGACTCGGCTGAACGATGCCAGCGAGTTGATCAGGCCGATATTCGGGCCTTCCGGCGGTGCAATCGGAGTCGGTTGATGTTGCGTTGGCGGTAAGGGTGTTTGGAGCTAGGGCAACGGTTGTGGTAGCTTCGGCGGTGCAGCCGTTTTCGTCAGTAGCGGTTACGGTGTATTCGCCGGGGGCGAGGCCGTTTATCGTTTGTGTAGTCTCATTGTTAGTCCAGAGGTAAGTGATCGTGCCTGTGCCGCCGGAGGGGGTGGCGGTGGCGGTTCCGTTGTCGGCGAGGCAGTCGGAGTTGGTTGAGGTTGCACTAACAGAAAGTGAAGTTGAACCGCAGGGGTCAAGGATTTCATAGATTCGCACATGACCAGAAGTAAGTCCATTTCCATCATTTAATGGAGCACCAATCGCTACCCGACTACCTTCTGAGTTCAATGACACTGAATGGCCTGATTCATCCAATAATGCCTCCCCATCGATATCGGCACCAAATTGCGACCAAACACCACCAGTTTCTTCATAGATCCGTACTTGACCAGAATCATTCCCACCAGGATTAGGAGCACCAATCGCCACCCGATTACCATCTGAACTCATAGAAACTGACCAACCTGACCAATAACTTGCTCCCTCTCCATCTATATCGTTTCCAATTTGAGTCCAAACACCACCAGTTTCTTCATAGATTCGTACATGACCAGAAGCATTCCCGTTTCCACCATTAAATGGAGCGCCAATAGCGACCCGACTTCCATCTGAGCTCATGGACACTGAATAGCCTGCTTGATCACCTGATCCCTCTCCATCTATATCGTTTCCAATTTGAGTCCAAACACCACCATTTTCTTCATAGATTCGTACATGGCCAAAATCCAAATCAAAAGGCCCATTTCCATTTCCAACATTAAATCGAGCGCCAATTGCTACTCGACTCCCATCTGAACTCATCGATACTGACCAGCCTGATCGATCACCTGGTGCCTCGCCGTCTATATCACTTCCTATCTGCGTCCAAACACCACCACTTTCTTCGTAGATTTGTACATGACCAGAAAGAGTTCCATTCCCAGAACTCCCAGGAGCTCCAATTGCAACTCGACTCCCATCTGAACTCATAGACACTGAATAGCCTGCTTCATCCCCTGATACTCCTCCAAATATATTGTTTCCGATCTGCGTCCAAACACCACCGTTTTCTTCGTAGATTCGTACATATCCGTTTATTCCTTCATATGGAGCACCAATCGCTACCCGACTCCCATCTGAATTCATCGATACCGAACGGCCTGATACGTGAAATCCCCCCTCTCCATCTATATCGTTTCCAATCTGTGCCCAACTACCGCCACTTTCTTCATAAATCCGTACATGGCCAGCATTAAGACCATTTCCATCGTTATTAGGAGCGCCAATTGCTACCCGATTTCCATCTGAACTCATTGATACTGACCAGCCTGATCTATCAAATGCCGCCTCCCCATCTATATCCCCTCCGACCTGTGTCTGAGCATTAATAAGTGGGAGCGCAAAGAAAAGAAACAAGAGTGTTATTAACGTGTAGTGTAGGTTTTTCATGGTAGTTTTGTTTTTTGATTAATATTAGGGAATAAGGGTTTCGTGTTGGCTGCAATGGATGAATTCCTTGGGCCAAGTGAAATATGTTTGTGGTTCTTAGTTGCACTGCTTCAATGAATCTTAACAACTTGGGAGGGATTTTTAGATTTTTTTTCAAATTGGGGGCTGTCAATAAGCCAGGGAGTAAGGTGTACACGTGTAGGTGGTGGGAGATTAGGATAGGGGTTGAAGAAAGGGGTTGAATTTTACAAAAGTCCACTTTACATAAGGACAATTCACAGTGTAAAAGCTAAATACACTTCTATTAGTTGCTAAATCTATCTATTTTTATGTACATTTAGCAACTAATAGAGATACATCGAAAATGAAAAATAAATTAATTGGTAGGAAAAAGGAGCAAGAAATCTTAAAAAAAGCATTCCATTCTGATGAATCAGAAATGGTGGCAATATTCGGTCGCCGCAGAGTAGGCAAAACTTTTTTAATTAGGTCATACTATGGAAAACAGATTGATATTGAATTTACAGGAGTACAAAATGCTACCCGAAAAGAACAACTGACCGCTTTTTCTTTTTTGATAAAAAAAGATTCAAGTTCCAAAACTAAACTTTCAACGCCTGAAAATTGGCTGGATGCCTTTCTCCAACTCATTACTGTTTTAGAGGCAAAACAAAATGCTAAGAAGAAAAGAATTTTATTTTTTGATGAACTTCCCTGGCTTGCAACTCATCGGTCAGGCTTCCTCAAAGCTTTTGGATTTTTCTGGAACAATTGGGCATCCAAAAATAATATCCTAGTGGTGATTTGTGGTTCAGCGGCATCTTGGATGATTCAAAAAATAATAAAAGATAAAGGTGGATTACACAATAGAATTACTCGAAGAATTCACCTCCAACCTTTTAGTCTTGCTGAAACAGAAATATTTTTAGAAAAAAAACAGATAAATCTCAATCGGTATCACATCCTACTACTGTATATGATAATGGGCGGCATTCCTCATTATCTAAAAGAAGTGGAGGCAGGAAAAAGTGCTATCCAAAATATTGATGAAATATGTTTTTCAGAAAATGGATTATTAAAAGAAGAATTTGATAATTTATATGCCGCACTATTTAATCATTCTGAACAACATATTGCAATTGTTAGGGCTTTATCAAAAAAGTGGAAGGGCTTGACCAGAGCAGAAATTATTCAATTAGCAGGAGTGCAAAATGGAGGTGGTACTACAAAAGTTTTAAATGAACTATTGCGCTCTGGTTTTATAACTTCCTATTATCCATTTGGTAAAAAAGTAAAAACAACACTCTACAGGCTGACAGATGAGTACTCTCTATTCTATCTGCATTTTATTGAAAAGAAAAGAAAAAATATATCAGGTGCATGGAAAGCATTGAGTCAAAGTTCTGTTTTCAAAAGTTGGAGTGGTTACGCCTTTGAAAGCCTTTGCTTAAAACATATTGGCCAGATAAAAAATGCTTTACAAATTGGAGGTATCTATTCTGAAACTTCTAGTTTTTTATTTGCAGGAAATGGCACCTTACCTGGTATTCAAATTGACCTCTTGATTGATAGAAATGACCTGGTGATTAATTTATGTGAAATAAAATTTACACAAAAACAATTCACCATTTCTAAATCTTATGCGGAGCAGTTAAGAACTAAAATAGCAGTTTTTAATGAAACCACTAAAACGAAAAAACAAATTTTCTTAACCATGATAACCACTTTCGGTGTATTTGAAAATAAACATAGTTTAGAATTAGTGGATAATCAATTGACGATGGATATTTTATTTGAAAAATAAGAGATGGGGGCCTTCAAATAATCCAATTCCAAGTTTACCGTCAAACCGTCTATCACTCCAACACCACAAAACCCGCCCAATAAAACGGCTCATAACCTTCTTCTCGCAACGTGTTTTGAGCAGCCAATAAAGCAGCCCTATTATCCATCTTTTGCTCCAGCTTATTTTTGTAAAAATGAATCATCAATTCCTTAGTCTGATAATCAGGCACCTGCCAGAGCGACATAACAATGCTTTTCACACCCGCAATTTTAAAAGCGCGTTGCAGTCCATAGACGCCTTCATACCTTCTGATGTCGCCCAGTCCGGTTTCGCAGGCGGAGAGGACGACTAGCTCTGTGTCGCTCAGGTTCATCTGACTAATTTCATAGGCGGTGAGGACGCCGTCTTCCATATCGGGCTTAAAAGCTTGCCCTGTTGTCCAGGCATGATTACCACCTGCGAAGATTAAACCTGATCTAATCAGAGGGTGACCAGAGGTCTTGAAAATTGATTTTTTGGTATTGGTACTATTCTTATCCGTATTAGGAACGAAATAGCCGTGGGTAGCAATATGGATGATTTTCGGAGAAGGAGAGCCTGGTGTTTTGCTTAATGCTTTAAAGGATTCTTCTGTGGCGGTGGAAGTGGCTTTTACGGTGCTGTTGTAATTTGATTGTTTCAACAATTCATTCACGTAATTCACTTCTTCCTGTGATGAGGGTAAGTAATTCCAGACACTAATGTCGCTTCTTAAAGTCGTATCTGTTTGTGCTGAGCTCAGGCTTTCTTCCAGGAGGAATCCTCTGTTTTCGGTGTTAGAAATGGAAACAATATCCGTGCTGTCCAATTCATAGTGAATACCGCCGAAGAGGGTGGCGTTGTTAGTCGGAGTTTGAGCTGGAAGAGGGAGGTTGATTAGCTGACGGGTGTTGCTGATTAAGTGAAGAGCATGTCTGTCTGCTAATAGAGTTTCCTCAGTTGTAGGGAGTGCGTTGAAGTTGATTTGGTGTAACAGGCCGCTTGGTGAATAGTATACTTTTTCAATTCCGGACAGTTCTTTTTCTAGTGGTTGCCAAATTAGGTCATGAAGTGCTGCTCCGTTTTGTTGATACAGTTGGTTGACATAATCAGCTCGTCGGATGCTGTTGTTTTTGACTAAGCTTTCTAATTCTTTTTCTTCGAATAGCGGAATGAATTGAGGATATTTAGAATTTGCTTTCAATAAAAAGGCGCCATAAATGACACTGTCAGCTTTTGAGTAATACCGTTTTTTAAAATTGAAGTGTGTAAACTCAATGGCCGCCTCAGCATCATTCAGGGCATTGATTGTTTCTTTGAAATCAACTTCTTTGAAATTATCTCCAAAGCTTATGATTTGCTTTTTGATTACTTTTTCAATACTATCAATGTTCGTGGATAGACTAGCAACTCCAATTTGTTTTTCAAGCGGTTTAGTTAGTTCTTTGCCTAGCTTCACCCTTGTTGATTCTAATTCCTTAAAATCACCAGAAAGTTCCGGGTGGTTATTTTTCGAATTTCTTACTTGTTGTATTGATTGCTTTAAAACGCCCTTCGAGAATTGGGTAAGTTCAAAGGGCCATGCATTACTTTTATCGTTTGAGGAATAATAGATTGACATTAATTCTTCAATTTTACGATTTAATGAGTGCAGCGATTTTTGAAGCTCATCTTCAGATATGAAATATGTTTTTTTCTGAAAATCATCAAAATATATTTTGAACCCTTTCTCGTAGTTTGAGATGGCATCTTGATCTTCTCCATTCATATAAGCAATAATACCTTTTAAAAAGTACAAATAATTGTATTGAGTTTGAAGTAGATCGGGTAACGAGGAGACGATAGATTCAGCAATTAAAACTGCTCGTTCGGCATTTTCCGGATCTGACTGCTTTAAATAGAGATAGGTTAAATTAAAAGCATTAGAGATAGACACCTTTTTGATTTTTATAGTGTTCTTATTAGGAAGACTATCTAAAATTCCGATGATTCTTTCCCTTACAACATGTTGATCTTTTAGGGGCTCAAAAATAGCAGCAAAATCTAGTACATTGACGTATTCGTAGCTTAATGTACCGTACTTTTTTTCACTGGCAACAAGTGCCTTTTGAATGTATTTTTTTGCTTCCGATAACTGCTTGTCTTGTCTATAGATGATGGCTAAATTACGTAAAGAACCGATGGTCATCGAGTGGTTATCTCCATAAATTTTAGCATTCACAGAATAGGCTTCACTAAAACAATTAATAGCCTTATCATTAACTTGGATTCTTTTATATAATATTCCTAATTGACGCATGCAACTTGAGTAGAGTCTGTCCTTTCCATGTTGAGCTAAAGTTTCCCGTTTAGATTCTAATAAAATTTCCTCTGCCTCTAAGTACTTTCCTTTAACCATATAGACCTTAGCCAGATTAGTTTTAGAATCATAATAGTATTTGCTAACATTATTGGAAGGCTCATTATTAATGACTCTAAGAAATAATTGCTCGGCACGCTTGTACTTTCCTTGCTTATATTTTAAGTTTCCGAAGTTGTTTAAAGTTTTTGAATAAAGCGGGTCACCTGTAGCTTTCTTATTTTCAAATTCCAGAATAAGGGCGTTGTAGTATTTGTCCGCCTCTTCAAACTTGGATTGCTTTGAGTAAAGGGAAGCTAAATCAGCCTTCGTGGATAAAGCTTTGGATTGGTATTTCTTAATTTCGGATTGATCCAAAATTTGAATGGCTTTCAAATAAAGCAATTCGGCTTCTTTGTAATCCCTTTTATTAGAATGGCACAAAGCATTGTTTTTAAAGGAATACCCATTGATATAATGGTTTTTATCATCGGATTTTTCGAAATAGTCACTAGCGGAATTGTAATAATTAATGGCTTCCTCATCTTTTCTTATAATTTGATGAATTTTTCCATAATAGTATTCACTAATTCCTTTTTGAACAAAATCGTTTTCAATTAGCGCATTACTAATGCTATCATTAAATGCAAGGGCTTCCTCGAATTTTTTATCTGTAATCAGACTGTCCATTTGTTCTCTCCAATTATCTTGAGCATAAATGGAAATTTGAAAAACAAGAAAAATAAATAAGTAGATGTATTTTTTCATGATGGTTTGGATATTTAAAATTCGACTCTTTTAAAACTTGTATAATTATTGTTATATATCTTGTTCTTTGTCTTAACACAAAGAACCAAAATTCAAGGCTTTATAACTTTGACCTAAAAATGCGCAGCCATCCCGCTCGCAGTACGAGGTCAACTTAAAGGTTTCTGGACTGCTCCTCTCCTACCCTTTGCGCCTTTTCTTAACGGTCAAAGTTATAAGGCCAGTCCCTGCGGATGTTACATTGTTCTGGCCGAAGACTTTTACAATGGACTCCTTTATTCTTTCGGTAGATTCAAATTTTGTTCTTCTAAGTTCTTTTTCTTGAAATACTCTTTTTCCTTGATTAATTGCTTGATGGTGTCTGGTTGTTCTAATTGCCCATTGGCCAAAAAAGTAGACAGTAAAGCGAAGGAAAAAAGCAGAGAATATTTTTGTAACGTACTAGATTTATACTTGCAAAGGTGCTGATTACGAATCAATGATTTTAAGTAGTTTAATAGATTTTCCATGATATACATGTGTCTTATTTTCAGATATGGATCTTAAAATTTTCTTAGCTCCAGCAATATCATTCGAATGTATTTTTGATAAAGCCAAATACCATTCTGCCGCTTGTTTAAAACGATGGCCTTTGAGCGTTAAAAGTTTTTCAAAGTCATTACCTGCCTCGACCACAGCCCCCGTTTCCATTGAGGCATTGGCTTTTAAGAAAATCAGGTTACCGCTTTTTTGGTTGTAATAGGATAACTGATCCCAGAGCTTAAGCACCTGTTGGTAATCCTTGTCCCAATAGGCTTTTTCGATCTGCTCTCTAACAGATAGTTCCCCATTTCCACGCGTACCGGGCTGGAGAGAGGGATGCTCGTAGGGTTCAAAGTTTTGAGCAAATAACACTTTGCTTGAAGGTTTAACTGGTTTAGTCTTTTTAGGTGGAGTCTCTTTTTCAAGTTGTTCCTTGGGTTTTTGATCCCTCGCTATGTCAATCGTTTTTTCTTCTTTTTGTTTTTCTTCTTCCAATTTTAAATCCTGTTCTTTCTTTTGCTCAACAGGTTCATCTAAAGGAGTTGCATCTTCTTTATCTAAGTTATACCAATACATCAATGCTGCCAGGCCAGCTCCAGCCAATAGCAGAAAAAAAAAGGGAAAAGCGCTCCACCTCTTTGGAGAAGAAGAACGGGTAGATTCCTGTTTTTGTAAACGTTCTTTCAATTCATTTCTTCCTTTCAACCTGGCCGCTTGAATACTGTCCTTGTAAGCTTCCAAGTCATTTTGTAAGGATGCATCGCGCTGCAACTCAGCCTCGAAAGTCTGCTTTTCAGCAGTCGACATTTGCCCGGATATATATTTTTCAATGCGTTCTTCCATGATATAAAATCCTTACGATTGTTTATTGATTTAAAAATGAGAAACTTAACAGTAAGAGAAGATTTTTTCTTTTTAAGATTACCGTTTTAAGGTTTTTGAGCGCTCGCGAAATGGAGGCACTCACGGCATTGATGGATTTGTATTGGCCCGTTGTTTTTATTTCTTCCAGTCCCATTCCTTCGTAATACTTCTTGACAAGGAGTTCCTGATTTTTTGGAGAGAGTGCATTGATGGCCCTCAAGAGTTGTTCTTTTCTTTCGTCACTTAGCTCTTCCAAATCAGGATACCCAATAGATTGACCTTCTCCAAAACTTATATTTTCTGCAAAGCCAGATTCCCTTTTCTTTTGATTGCTTTGCTTCCTCAGCAATTCTAAAATTTTATTCTTTCCAATGGCGTATAGGTAGGTTTTTGAAGCAACCGAAATGTTATCCAGTTTCCCCTGAACGGCTTGTTCATAAAAGACAATAACACTGTCTTGCCAGCAATCAATAGCATCTTCTTCGGGAATGGAATAATTGGATAAAGCCCAGCTTAGAAAAGCATCACGATACTGATCATATATTTTTTCAATAGACTTAGCATCACCACCTTTGATTTGACGAGCTACTTCGGATACACTATCTAAAGATGGCTTCTTAGACATTAAGTTGATTTAGTGGATTCAAAATACAGGTAAATATACTTTACATAAAGAGAAATGCAAAATACTTTTTCATAACCCCTACTCCATTACCAGCCGCCAACTCAAATTCACCAAACCCGTCACCAGCACAGATAAAACACAGTTTACCATTACTTGTCTTCTCAAATGGAATACATGCAGCATGACAAAAGCCACCACTGAGTAAACAGCGATGGCTTTTGTCATTTATATTTTCATGAAACTTTCCAAAAGGAATAAAACAAAATCAAGTCCTCATCAATCGAATAGTTCTGAGTTCTTTTCCACCTAACAAGATAGAAACTAAGTACATCCCACTTTTTCCTTTTAAATAAATCTCTGTTTCTTCAATCTGGTCAAACTCCTTGATATAAACCGTCTGGCCTAAAGTATTTACAATCTTTATTTGCACATCTTCAAGTGGTTCTCCCAGTTCAAGACGGAAAACATCAGCAGTTGGATTTGGATATAATTTCACTTCTTTTGTTAAGTAAGTTTCTTCAATATTTACTGTATTTATCGTAAAACACTGAGAAGTATCCACACAATCATTCTCACTTACAATCACAGCATAATTTCCATTCTCGGAAGCGGTAAAACTTTGACCGGTCTCTCCAGTAAGCGCTGCATAATCATTGTTACAGTCCACCCACTGATAAGTTGCTCCTGATGCGACAGCCATCAATGTCGGCGAATCTTCAGTAACAGATACATCAACAGAAGAAATAGTAAGATCTAATGTAACAATACTATCGCATCCTGCCATATCGCTCAAGGTCACTGTTGCGATGTTATTAGACTCGGTATAAGTATTTCCATCAATCCAGGTAAAAGGAGTGCAACTTACTACCGTTTCTGTTGTTTCTACTGTATTAACACAACCCAAACCAAAAACACGGACTAGTCCAGTACCAGAATAATCAATACCACTAAATGGAGTACCAATCACTACTCGGCTGCCACTTGAAGAAAATTGTACGTCCGTTCCAAAGCGATCACCTCCCAAATCTCCTGGTATATCATTGCCTATTTGTATCCAATTATTAACATCAGAAAGGTCGTATAATTTTACTGCTCCTGCATTATTTGCTACATTATCATTTGCTGGAATTCCTACTGCTAAAAAGTTACCATTTGACGATATAGAGACGGACGCACCAAAGTCTTCCGAGACTTGTCCCAACAAGCTTGCTCCGACTTGTTGCCAATTAGTGCCAAAGGGCCTTTCGTAAATTCGAATTTCATCACTCCAAGAAGCTCCTACTACCAATCTACTTCCATCTTCCGATAGGGACAGAGATGCAAACAGCATTGCAAAAAAGGGTTCTGATATCGCAGGCCCTTGTTGTAACCATTGAGTGTTACTTACAGAATATACCTTGAAATAATCTCCCATCACAGCCGTCGCAGCGAGGATCGTTCCATCTCCAGAAATTGTTACTTCATCTCCAAACATATCCTCAGGGCTTCCCAGTAAATCACCTCCAAGTTGTACCCATTCATTATTTTCAAAATTATAAATACGCACTCTTCCCCGCTCTGCATCATAGCCCGGTGATCCAACAACAAGTCGGTTACCATCAGACGAAAGTGAAATGGTACGTCCACATTCTTCATCTTCTAATTCTCCCAAAATATCACTCCCCACTTGGACCCAGTCATTTCCTACAAAATCATAGGCTTTTACCTTTCCTGCGTCATCTCCATTGGCATCATTTTCAGGGATTCCAAAAACCAGACGACTTCCATCTTCAGAAAGGGCAATAGATTGTCCAGCGCGATCACTCAGCGCTTCGCCCTCAATATCACTACCAACCTGCACCCAATCTCCATTGATCAAATCAAAAACCCTCACCACTCCACCAGATACACCGGATCCATAATTCAGAGGGCCACCATAAGCTATTCGATTACCATCCATAGCGATGGCTACTGATTCACCAATTCCCTCATTGCCTCCTCCAATAAGGTCAGAACCTATTTGCATTTGAGCGAACAAGGGGTTAATCGTAAAAAGAACAACCATTAAAAACGGGAATAAAAAGGTAAGATTTTTCATAAGTTTTAGTTTTAGTTTATTGAATGGTCCAAAGGTAAGGGGTTACATTCCTAACAACTTACGTCTATGTTTAAATCTTTTCAAATATGTCTCAAAATTAAAACATAGTTTACGAATATGTTTCTCTCACCAAAGAAAAACATTAATAACGGATTGATTATCAACAAAGTAAACGTATCATTCTTCTAAGAAGTAGAAAAAGAGAAAATACCGCACAAATAACAAAGTAATTACGATAGCAAGTAACCATCCTACCATAATCGAAATCGCCAATGGCTCCCACATCAGTACACCAGCTAAGTAAAGTAGAATTAATGCTAAGGTCGTTGTGAAAGTCCTATGCAATCAATACGAACAAGACTTCATCATTTCTGATACCCTGACAAATGATATGGATTTAGAAAATAATTTTAACCTAAAGAAACTGGGACTATCGGCTCTTGTTGGAAGAAAAAATATGCTGGCCTTATATGGAGTGACAAAGAAGAGTTTGGAAGTTTTTGAAGACATGGAAGTTTTGTTTACCTCATTTTTAAGAAGTAATATATTTTTCAACTTAGGCCGTATAAGCCATTCCCAACCATTCTCCAACACATGCCGGCTTTTCCTCTCCCTCAATTTCAAAAACAATCTTCACCTTATACTTTGCACTGTTTGCTTCCTTTTTTTCAAAATTCATCAATATAAATCTCCCTCGAATCCGAGAACCAACCGTTGTGGCGTTCATAAATCGAATTTTGTCAAAACCATAATTCAACCCGAAAGTGACATCGGAAATAGCCATGGCTTCATAAGCAAATTTGGAAGCAAAAGACAGCACCATGAATCCATGTGCAATGGGTTTCTTATAAGGCGATTCTTTTGCCGAACGTTCGGGATCAATATGAATCCATTGCTCATCATGGGTTAATTTCGCAAATGCGTTAATTGATTCTTGATCGATGGTCATCCATTCTGTCAGACCAATTTCTTTCCCGACGGATGCTTCCAAATCAATAAGATGCTTGAAAGTGGTTTTGTATGGTTTGTCTGTCATGATTTTGATGTTTACAAAAGTATAATTGCGGAGCACCATCAAATCGGATACGCTCCCCCATTCGCATGAAGTGTAACCCCATTCACAAACTGCCCTTCCTTAGAAGCGAGGAACAAATAGGCATAGCCCATATCCTCCGGCGTACCGATGCGGCGAATTGGAATCATTTTAATACCTGCCTCAATCACTTCTGCGGGCATGCTTTCTGTCATCGCTGTTTTGATAAATCCCGGAGCAACGCAGTTGACCGTAATTCCATGTTTTCCAACCTCGCGACAAAGCGAACGGGTGAAGCCTTGAATGGCAGCTTTGGATGCGGAGTAATTGGTTTGACCGAAAGCTCCTGCCATCGCATTAACGGAGGAAGCAGAAATAATTCGCCCATATTTTGCAGCAATCATGTGTGGTAAAACAGCTTTGGAAGTAACGAATAAACTATTGACATTGACATTCATAACCGCATTCCAATCCTCTTCTGACATTTTCATAAATGAGCGGTCGCGGATGATGCCGGCGTTGTTGATGAGGATATCGATTCGTCCATGTTTTTCCATGATTTCCGCGACAGCAACTTCCGTGGATTCTTTGGAAGTGACATCGACTTTTTGGTAGAAAATCTTTCCACCTGCTGCGGAGATTTCATCGACAACGAGTTGTCCATCCGCGACATCCCAGAGGGCAACGGTTGCACCGGCATTAATGAAAACTTTACAAATTCCAACTCCGATGCCTCTCGCACCGCCGGTGATGATTGCTACTTGTCCGTCTAATCTAAACATGGTTTTTATTTTTTAAAAAGTAATGGGAATATTGGGGTTGAATTTAGTTTGGTTATTAGAGCTCAGACTTCTGACTTCTTCAACATTAGAATCCCAGACTCCGCCCAATAATCTCCTTCATAATTTCATTCGTTCCGCCATAAATCCGTTCTACTCTGGCATCTCGCCAAGCCCGTGCTATTGTATATTCATTGATATAGCCGTAGCCACCATGCAATTGTAAGCATTCATCTAATATTTTGAAATGCAAATCCGAGACCCAATATTTTGCCATGGCTGCTTTCTCCGCTGTCAATGTTTTTTGGGTTAATTCCCAAATGCAGGTATCCACAAAATTCCGAGCAATGGTACATTCCGTTTTCATCTCTGCTATTTTAAAGCGGGAATTTTGGAAAGAACCAATTTGTTTTCCAAAAGCTTTACGGTCTTTGCAATACTGTATGGTCTCTTCTAACAAGGCTTCTGCATTAGCGATTGCTCCAACAGCAATCCCCAATCTTTCTTGTGGCAAATTGTTCATCAAGTAATAAAATCCTCGATTAGCATCCCCTAAAACATTTTCAAAAGGTACTTTGACATTATCAAAAAACAACTCTGCGGTATCTTGTGATTTTAACCCAATTTTATCCAAATTTTCACCTCTGGTAAATCCTTCCATGCCTCTCTCCAATAGTAGCAGTGAATAACTTTTGCTCCCCGGCTCCTTGCTGGTTTTAACGAAAGTCACTACTACATCTGCAAAAATTCCGTTGCTAATAAAGGTTTTACTGCCATTTAATAAATAGTAGCCATCCTTCTTTTCTGCAAAAGTTTGGATACTTTTTAAATCACTACCTGCCCCAGGGTCGGTCATCCCCAATGCGCCAATCCATTCTCCAGCTGCTATTTTAGGTAAAATTCTTGCCTTTTGTTCGGGCGAACAATAAGTATTTAAATAAGGAACAACAATATCGCTTTGGATGGAAAATCCAATACCAGGCATGCTTAATTTCGATATCTCCTCGGAAATAATCGCATTGTAGCGGAAATCGTCTAAACCTAAACCACCATATTCTTCTGCTATATTTACTCCTAAGACGCCCAAGTCTCCTGCTTTTTTCCAGAGACTCCTGTCAATAATTCCATCTTTTTCCCATTGTTCGTAATGGGGAACGGCTTCTTTTTTTAAGAAGGTGCTAAATGCTTCTCTGAATAGGTTGTGTTCTTCTGTGTATAATTCTTGCATTTTTTTGATATTGAATAGCGTTTATGACTAGAGGTTTTATTTGGAACTCTAATGATAAATATTTTTTGAGACATTATTTTGATTCGTAATGTTTTATTTGACTTTGGCCGGCAATTAAAATTGTTGGTTTGTTGCTATTTGTTCGTTTCGTAAAAATGGTCCTCGCCTAAAATGGTACTTTCCACGAGGGCTGTTCTTGGTTTTTGTGGTCTATCTTCATAGATTTGGCAATCGGCAGCAAACCACCAAGCTAGTCCAGCAAGTAATAATATTGCTAAATGCAAAAATGGAGTATGGTTATCTGCTATTGGATTAAAATTTAAAAAGCGCTGTAGAATTGAGTCATCAAGCCATTAAAGTAATACACAAAAATTAGAATAATGACCCCCGATATTTTTGAGAAACGAATCACTGTTTGCCCCGAACATCTCGACGCCCTTAATCATGTCAACAATGTCGTTTTCCTCCAATGGGTGCAGGAGCTTGCAGATAATCATTGGTTTTCTAAATCAACTGACGAGTTCAATAAAGTCTATGCCTGGGTAGTGCTCGATCATTTTATTGAGTACAAACGACAGGCATTTTTGGGCGACATATTGACTGCCAAAACCTTTATTGAAAAAAATGAAGGAGTCCGATCCATACGGATGGTTGAGTTTTTCAAAGATGATAAATTGGTTGTTAGGGCAAAAACGAATTGGTGTCTTATTGACCGAAAACGCGGACGCCCGATGCGGGTACCAAAGGAGATCACGGCGCTTTTTATTTATTGAAAAAGGATAAAGGGATATGGTCGTATCACTGTCTGTCTCCCATACGAGTGAAAACCATTATTGTATAATCAAGCTTCCTGTTTTCATGTTTTTTCCACCTATTATACGATAAAAATAACTCCCTGTAGGTATATTCAAATTCAAATTAGTATTTCCCAATGTTTCAACTTTGCTAAAAACAAGACGTCCCTGCCCATCGAATATTTCCAACGAATACTCCTGCTCAAATCCGGTCTTTATATTCAAAGAATTCCCTCTGATTAAAGGATTTGGATATAGCACAAAATCTACTGTACCTTTTCCAACATTAATTACACGTACTTGAGAATATTCAAAGCTACCATCCAAGTCATACATTTTTAATCTATAGTAGTTATCTCCTACTGTTGGATTATTATGTTTAAATTCATAGTTCAATGCTAAGGAACTATTTCCTTCCGCAACTACCTTCCCGATCTCATCAAAACGAATTCCATCTGTACTATGTTGAACTTCATAATGAGACACATTTAACTCTGTAGCACTTATCCACTTAATCAACACCGTTTCGTCCTTTTTCAAATCAGCATCAAAAGACATAAGCTCGACGGGCAAAGCTGTCGAAACAATTTCAAAATCCATAATACCTCGTCCATATGTACCAAATCGAATAACATCATTTCCAATGTTGTCTACGGAATTAAAGTCGGCATTAACAGGGGTAGTTGCTCCTATCAAATCGTACCATTGCCCAAAGGCAAAAACGTACACATAAGGACCTTCAGAAGTACTCGCAAAAAGCATATCCTCCGCGTCAGAAAGAGCAACTTCATAGAAGGTAGCACTTGGAATATTATTACTTAAAGCGGTGAAAGTGTCGCCACCGTCATCTGATTGGTAAACTCCGGTATTCGAAAATCCTGATCCTGAAATAAATACTTTGTCTGCATTGGTCTTAGAGCTTATAATTTCCCAGGGAACCATCGAAGAAGGAAGAGAGGCGGTAGATTTTGTCCAGGAAGTTCCTTGATTTTCGGAATAGAAAAAAGTTGCATCCTGAGTAGCAACATAGATTCTATCTTCATCCGATTGAGCTACACCGATTGCTTTAATCACACTACTTCCAGAATTTGAATTGGCTCTAAAATCGTAATTATATTGAGTAGGATTAAAAGTTACACCACCGCTAATATCCACGTCCATTTCGATGAGGTAGGAGCCGGTGCCTCCATTCAAATTTCCGCCAGCCATATAAGCTTTATTGTCCGCTGGATCCGGAGTTGCCACCATTGGATTGATCCAACCGGGTTTGTTATCTCCTGGGATGGTATACCAGGTTTTACTATTAACATCTCTATCTGGGAAAACGGCAAATTGTCCATTTTGGATCATACCATAAAATGATTGCTCATTATTGAAAAATACACCGAGCATACCATCCCCTGTAGACATATTGTTAGTAGAAAACTGATTGAAGTTTGTCTGACTGTCTCCAGTGTAAACGAATGTGCCTTTGTCTTGTGCTCCGGCATAAACAAAGCCATCGCTTGTAGTCGTTTGATCGTATAAAGTGGTAACATTTAAAGTGTTCCATGCCAAGTTCTGACTAGAGTGAAAATGATCATAGGTGACATGAATCCCGGAATGATTACAAACAATAATAAAATCGGTTCCATTAGTCATTTCAAATGCTTGCATATTCATTATGTCTACATGTAAAGAATCTTTACTATCTACATAATACTTCCACCAGTAATCGTACAGCTCCTCCCAATTCGTATTATCAGCACTGACATTGACTTGAAAGCCACCGGCGTATAAATTCGAATTCCCCGGATCGGCCAACCAACCTTTTTGCCAAACACTAATGGGCGTGCTTAAATAAGTCCAATTCGCACCATCAGAAGTTTTATAAACTTTGTCAGTCTCCCTATGATGTATGAATAATTCATAGGTAGAAAGTGTCGTGTTATATCTTCCTGATAACAATAGATCTCCATCTTCAATATTTTGATCCGCAAAAGAAACGGCAGCACTTACTGTAGTCGCGCCACTTCCAAAGTCATGACTGACTTCCATAAATTCTTTTCCTTTATTGTCAATTAAAAACATTTGGTCAGAATCGTGTGGTTTCCATAAACGGACATCATTTCCGGTGTAAGTCACATCAGTATCCCAAACCTTTGTATACGTCTCTCCTTTATCAGTACTGCTGTACAACTGAATCAACTGTCCAAAAGGAACCCCTGACCAAGTATGTACTAGATAATAAATTGTGTTGTCATCACTTAAGGTATACGCTGCTATTGGAGCTCCCCAATGGTCATAAAAAGAAAAACCAGTTCCTCTTGTCCAAGTCGATCCATCATCATCGGAATATCGGATGGTTTTGTCGTCAACCCCAGATCCATAAATTGCGAAGATACGATGTCCACTTCCGTTTGGTAGTGCATTTAGAATGGTTCTATCAAATTCGATGTCGTCATTTAGCAACACCCAATCATTTCCGTTAAGGGTTCCTCTCCATAAATGTTTGCGAGAAGACAGACCATACAATCTGTTAGAGCTTGGAACATAGTCTACGATTCTCATGTCTCCTGCCTCATTGTCTGGCCCTCGCTCATGCCAATTGGCTTCTATGGCATTATTTGCAAAAAGTTCAGTTCCAGATCTCAGCATTGCACTTTGCTTTCTTTGCTGTTTGATTCGATAATTCCTTTCCCGATTAGCTCGGCGAATGGCATCTACATCCGTACCTGCAGTAGCGTGATAAAGTTGATCAAAGTAAACTTGTTTGAGGGAATCTTTTAGGGGGTCATCTAAGTCACTAATCCAGGTACCGGTGGGCTTGGGGTTCTCTATTTTGTCATTGGATTGTTCGGTACAAGCATTTAAAAAAAGCAGTAGGCTGATAAAGAAAATGAATCTCATTATATATATTTTTTACAAAAGTAAAATAACATTATTACAAATTTATAAGTTTCTTCTAGGTATTATTTTCTATAAAAAATAGAACCCGCTTAACAATATAGCTGTATTAAGTCGAAACAAGTTACCAATTACCTGTATTCGAATTTGAACGGTGGTTTTTCGTCCATTTATGTCATGAGTTTCTATTTTATTTTCTGCACAATATTAGGAAAGTCGGCATAGGTATGATCAAAATGGGGAGCCTGCAATTGATAAGTAACTTCAGCAGCAGAAAGCAACAGACTAAAGAATAAGAATAAGCCTCTCAATTTTTTTCTGAATAGGATGCTTTCATTGATTTCATATGGGATTTCATCTGCCATATTTGGGTTTTATTTTTACTTAGATATTAATTCTTCTACCATCACATACCCCTCTCTGATCAAAAATACATTTCGGATAAGTTTTCATTCCCTTACAAAGCAATTTTTCAGGAACTACTTCAGAATCATTGGTTTCATTAAACTTGAAGTAGTACCCGAGTAATCCTGGAGATTGGATCTTGGGCGAAGTGTAGGGTCTGGAAGCTCTATATTTTCGCTTTCGTTTGTTACGTCCAGAGGCTTTTGCTTTCTCTAACTTATCATAAGCAAAGATGTCACAATTCCTTGTTTCTATCCTTTGTTCTGATACAGAACTGCTTACACAAGATGTACACTTATTCGTTTTTAATTTATTGATAAGAGGAGTCGTATCAAAATTAGCGATAGCAGTATCAATATCAATATAAGTCTGAGTTGATGGATGTAAGTAGGTTCCTCTCGCTTTACCAGCAGAAAACAATATATTAACAAGACCTGTTTTTCTAATTACTTTTTCCCATATAGGAACAGCAGAGCTTGTAGCTGCTCCATGATGGGGAGCCTTGATGAAATTACAATTTAGTTCCCTCCCTTTCAGGCTATCGGTCAATGAATCTTTTGTAGCGTCTCCTGGAAAAAATAGCTTGTTATTAAAGTATTCAAATAAGAAAATGGAAGAGATACTATTTCTATTGGCATTAGACCTTAGCATCATCTTGTCTCCTGCTAAAAGATCAAACATGATTTTAGAAAACGCGATGAAATTTTGAGCCGTATATTTTTTTAATTGGCCATCGTGTAAGGGGCCAAAGCACTTTACTTTGAAATTATTAAACTCAAAAAAGTTTTCATCAATTCCTTCGAAGTGTTTTATTTTATAATTAAAATAC
>CAZDTI010000141.1:0-18392 GCA_964508085.1 uncultured Saprospiraceae bacterium
CTTCTTTAATTTATTACTTTTATGTACGATTTGCTTATATTTTTAAAGGTACGATAAGGGTGGATGATGTAGATAAGGGCTCCTTCTAACGCTAAGCTCTGCGCCGTGTTCTGGCGAGGCTTTTATCAATTCAAGATCCTATTCACAATCTTATTCAAAATTATCCGTAAAATAATCTTTCTTGCTGTAAATGTAAACAAGCACTAAAATTGATAAAACAAGAGAAACAAATAGGTTTATAAAATTGTATTTTTCTAATTGTGCAGTGTTGTACATTTCTAAATGCTTTGGATGCTTATATATTACCGATTGTATTACCATATTTAAAGTACTCAATCCTATTGTAATTAATATAAAATGTCGCCCAAACTCACTTGGGTTTACAAAATAATAAATAGACAATACACCTGCTATCATAAAAATAATTCCCATGAATCTTTGGAACAATGAAATCTCCCAACCTAGTAAATAACCCATAATCGTGGCACAAACGTAACCTAACAAGGAAAGTGTATAAAACATGATTAGAATGATTATGCCAATTGGTTTCTTTCTTTTCATAGTTTTAAATTTTTAAAATTAATTGATCTTTTGAATTTAGGAAGCTTGGTTTTTGCTTTGCAGACAAAGCAATACTATACGCGAACAAGGGAATCGCTATCCACCCTTTATTTACTCATACCGCAAGGATTCAATCGGATCCAAACGACTCGCTTTCAAAGCAGGATACAATCCAGAAGCCAGCCCCACTACCATACAGGTCGCTACTCCTACAAAAGCCCATGCCCAAGGCACCACGAAATGTCCGCCCATAAAAAGAGTGACGGCATTGCCCATCAGGATACCGAGTATGATTCCGATAAGGCCACCAATTTGGCAGATCACTATTGCTTCGGTGAGAAATTGAATTAGGATATTATTTTTTGTTGCGCCGATGGCTTTGCAGATTCCGATCTCACGTGTACGTTCTGTTACAGAAACCAACATGATATTCATTAAGCCGATCGCTGCTCCAAGTAATGTCATTAAACCAATGGCCACAGCAGCTAAGCGGAGCTTCACCGTGTTGTCTTTCAGAAAAGTAATTAAGCCATCGCTTTTAAAAATTTCGAAGTCATTATCCTGAGCGAGACGCAGGCCACGAATGTTTCGGAAAAGACCGATGGTCGTAGATTCGGCGGCGTTTAAATCCTCGGCACTTCGAGGAGAAACGGTCAAAGCATAGTTTGTTTTTTGTGTACCGTAAACACGTTTGCAATTAAGCAATGGCGTAAAAACCACGCGATCTTCACTGGAGTTCATACTAGAGCCTCTAGATTTCAATACACCGATGACTTTATACTTTAGGTTACCTACGGAAATGATTTGATTGACTGCCTTTTCTGGCTTTTCATCAAAGAGCGATTTGACCACATCCATTCCTATGATGGCTTTATTGCGTCCATTCTGAACTTCTTGCACAGAAAAGTTTCGTCCATGCGAAATCTCCATTCCTTTGATTCTAATATAAGTCTCATCAATACCACGGACCGACACATTAGGATTTGTTTTTTCCCCACCATATTTTATTGCACCCAAACGGGTTCCAAACATGGCAACACTTACATCCGCTGGAAATTCAAATCGTTCCTTAAAATCCATGGCTTGATCAAAAGTAATCGGATCTCCTCTCTTCGGCCGTCGTCCTTTTCGATTTCCTTTAGCGCCATCCTGTCTTTTTGGGTAAACCGAAAAAGAGCTGGCACCTAAAGAACCGAAGTTGTCATTCAAAGAATAAATAGCCACATCTATTGCTGTAAGAATTCCGATCAGTGCCGTGATTCCTACTGCTATGATGATAATGGTGAGGACTGCTCGCAGTAGATTGTTACGAACAGACTGGAGTGCTACCTTTATGTTTTCTTTTAAATCCATTAGATCGCTAAACTAAAACAAAAATGTAAGAAAAGGGTGGGGATTGGATTAAAGCTTATAGTTGGTAGACGAATCCTACTCAAATCGCTTAATAAGCAAACCACTCACCTCCTCATACATCGTCCCCGAAGCTGCAATAATCTCCTTTCCAAAAACATAATCCTCTCCACCTTTAAAATCACAAACCTTCCCGCCAGCTTCTTGAACCAACAAGGCTCCAGCCGCTACATCCCAAGGGCTCAGACTATATTCAAAGAAAGCATCAAACCGACCACAAGCAACATAAGCCAAATCTAGCGCTGCCGCTCCAAAACGACGAATGCCTCGGCTATTTTTCATCAAGTGTTCCAAAACCCCCAGGTAGCTTTTTGTCTTACTATAATCGTAGTACGGAAACCCTGTGGCGAATAAAGCATCCTGAAAAACAGCATTTCCACTTACTTTTATAGCCTTCCCGTTGAGCCAGCTACCTCCATCTTTCCAGGCCGAAAAACATTCCTTTCTATTTACTTCATAGACTACCCCTAATATCGTTTTTCCATGATGCTCTAATGCGACACTGATCGCAAAGAAAGGTAACTGATGTAAAAAATTAGTGGTCCCGTCCAGCGGATCTATGATCCAACGATAGGCTGCTTCACTTGTCTCTATGGTTTCTTCTTCGGTCAGAAAGGCGGCTTCTGGGAGTAGCTTTTGTAATTGAGCAACCAGCTGTAACTCTGCGTTCTTATCAACATAGCTCACCAGACTATTTAAACTCTTTACATCTATCTGGTCTAATTGTACTTTTCCACATTCCGTTCGAATGAAGTTCGCCACCTCTTCAGTGACCTTACACGTTTTAGCACAAAGTGCTGCTAAAGATTCATAATGCATTATATGGTTATATTTTATTATTTAACTCCTAACTGATATCTGGTATTTTTGGCCAAAATTGAAAGATTTATCCTTAAAAAGGCGTCAAAAAACACTTGCTGGGGTGATTTTTGTTGTCAGGTAAATATGCAGCTAATCACTGCTCTAGTCCCTTTCCTCAACTCTCTGCTTACGTATTATTCTCATTTGACAAAGACAAAGAACGTATTTTTTAACCAAGTAAAACGACAAATTATCTTTTAGAATAAAGTTATTTTTACGCACTAGATTTCCCCTGTCTGGAAACAAACACATCATGGAATCGAAACACTTACAAATTGAAAAAATTGAACGACTATATCGGGTGAAAGTGCTGTATGCCTGTCTTGCCGGAAGCCGATCCTGGGGACTCGAATCACCTTATAGCGACAATGATCTGGGCCTTATTTATTATCGACCACAAGAGTCGTACATTTCTCTTTCGGAAAAATCAGACACGATCAATCTGGCAGAGCAAACCGAATTTGATGGGTTTGGTTGGGACCTAAAAAAAGTCCTTCAAAGTCTATTAAATTCCAACGCAGTCCTATTCGATTGGTTGCAAGCTACTACTCAATATGTAAGCTGCCCATTCACGATGAAAAAACTGGAAACCATCGCTCAACAATGCTTTGACGGACGGAAAGTGATCTTTCACTATCTGGGTTTAAGTAATAACCTTCTCTATAAATACAAAGAAAAAGAGGACATCCAGATCAAAGCTTATATTCTTCTGATTCGGTCCACACTTGCTGCCATGTGGGTTAAGGAAAAAGGAAGTCCACCTCCGGTTCTATTTTCGGAGTTACTAAGTATTGCTGAAGATCATCCTAAGGCTTTGCTCCCTATTCATAAAATTATGATGCTAAAAAAACAAGCAAAACCAGATAAGTATGTACCTAAAATTCTGATACTCGATCAATTCATCAAAGACAATCAACGGGATTGTTCCATCTACGCTGAAACCTTAGCTACTAATAAAGAACAACCAGTAGACTTAACAGAAAAGCTTTTTCATGATGTGATCTTTCAAACTGAAAACAGAGAAGCTTCTTTTGATGCTTTTATTAGTCCTAAAGAAAAAGAAGTATAGTTCCTCCCAACCTCATAGGTCAGTTTTTGGCTAATCTATGAGAAACTGTTCAAAGTCCATCAACTTTTAGTCCCGATTATGTGCTAACTTTGCCGATGAGCAACACAAGGAAATAACTTGCCTAATCCAAGTGGATTGGTTTTAACATTATTAATGTTAGACAATCATTGAAGTTATTTTCTGTTGTTATTAACAAACTAGCAATCATGATCAAATACAGCCAAAGAATTTCCCTCTTACTTCTTGCTATAACCAGCATTCTACTTTTCTCCACTTGCCGAGGTGATGACAACTACCTTTTCACAATGGATTACGATCTGGAATTTAATATCCAGCCTGGATTAAGCCCCTTCGGAGGCATACATGGGATTATAATTGATGACATTCCCAGCCGAATAAACACCTATCTTGCCGCCAACGGAATCAGTGAAGATCAAATCACTAAAATTACTTCTGGCTCTGCCCGCATCTCTGCTCAATTCTCTGGCTCTGGATATGGCTTCATCGAAAGAGTAGAAATCTACATCGCTACCCCTGATGACCCTGCCAACAGACGACTTGCTTTTGAGCGCCTTGCTGTGCCTCAAAACACTGGGCAACAACTTGAATTAATCGGTTCGCTCATAGACTCTAAAGAGTATCTCATCGAAGATCTTTTCGATATCAATTTTGAAATTAGGCTACGTACCAACTCTCCGGAATTAATTAATACGAGATTACAAATGGAGTTTCGAGTTCATACCGATTAAGCAACCTCAGCCTCCAATACAACCTCAACTTCAAAGTGTTCAATTCGCGAACCATTCGCGTATTAAGTTGAAGTTGAGGATAAAAAAATCCTTACCTTTGTCCCATGACTACCGCTACTGTACAAATAGATATCCGCCAGTTCGAATTGAGTGACCTGGAAGCCTGGTTCCTTGCGAATGGAGAGAAGCGCTTTCGCGCCAAACAGGTCTATGAATGGCTGTGGCAAAAAGGAGCACATGCTTTCGAAGAGATGACCAATTTATCCAAAGACTTACGTCAAAAACTATCGGAGCATTTTGTCATCAATGCCATAACGGAAGATAAGGTGCAATATAGTAATGACGGTACCATCAAGTTTCGTTTCAAACTACATGATGGACATTTGATAGAAGCCGTTTTAATTCCAGTAGTAAAAGACAACCGATTCACTGTTTGTGTTTCTTCACAAGTTGGTTGTAGCCTAACCTGCAAGTTTTGTGCAACTGGAAAAATGAAGCGTGTTAGAAATCTGGACGCTGCTGAAATTTACGATCAAGTCCTTCTAGTCAACCGAGTAGCAGAACATCACTTCAGTCATCCATTAACTAATATTGTGTACATGGGAATGGGCGAACCTCTGTTGGCGTATAAAAATGTATTGAAATCTGTGGAACACATTTCTTCTCCACAAGGCCTACATATGTCGCCACGTAGAATTACTGTTAGCACTGCTGGAATTGCGAAAATGATTACCAAGCTAGCAGACGATGAAGTTCGCTTCAACCTCGCCCTTTCTCTTCATGCCGCTGATGATGCTAAGCGAAATGAGATCATGCCAATCAATGATTCCAACAATCTCGCTACATTAATGGATGCGATTGAGTATTTCTACAAAAAAACAAAAAACCGCATCAGCTACGAGTACATCGCACTCAGCGGGGTAAACGACAGCATTGAAGATGCCCGCAACTTAGTCAAACTCTGTAAGCGCTTTCCTGTTCGTGTCAACATTATTGAATACAATCCTATTGGAGACGGGCTTTTTAATAAGTCAGAAGGAGATACCATTGACCGCTTTGCGCAATATTTAACGGATCATGAGGTGACGGTGACCGTGAGAAGGAGCCGGGGTAAGGATATTGATGCGGCTTGTGGGCAATTAGCGAATAAGGAGTAGCTTCTCCATATTTTCAATTCTATTCTTACCGATTTCATTGTATAAATTATTCCAGCGCTATTGAATCCTCAGAATAAGGTGAACAAAAATCTCCAGACTGAGTTATATCAACGCTATTGCATTATCCAAATGCGAAAACTCTAATAAAATTCTAACTCAAAAAACATGAATAACTTCGATTTCAAAAACCCCACAAAAATCATATTTGGTAAAAACCAAATTGCAACATTAAGCAACGAAATCCCAAAAGACGCAAAAGTATTATTGATATATGGAGGCGGAAGCATCAAAAGAAACGGTATCTACGAACAGGTAAAAACGGCCTTGACTGACTTTGAAGTGCTAGAATTCGGTGGCATTCCCGCGAATCCAGAATACGCTGTCTTGATGGAAGCCCTGAAAGTGATAAAAGAAGAAAAAATCACCTTCCTCCTAGCAGTCGGCGGTGGTTCGGTAATTGACGGTACCAAGTTTTTATCTTCCGCAGCATTGTATAAAGGCGATACGCCTTGGGATATTTTAGCAAAGAAAATCCGCACACAAAAAGGGATGCCTTTCGGTACGGTATTAACGCTACCTGCTACTGGCTCAGAGATGAATTCTGGCGCAGTAATTACCAATAAAAAAACACAGGAAAAATTGGGCATGGGTGGCCCTGGTTTATTCCCTGTATTCTCGATCTTAGATCCACAAGTTATCCACTCTATTCCTCAGCGACAATTGGCTAATGGGGTAACGGATGCCTTCACCCATGTTCTTGAGCAATATCTAACCTACCCTGCTGGTGCCGCTTTGCAGGATCGAATAGCAGAAGGAATTTTGCAAACGCTAATCGAAATAGCTCCAAAGATAATGGCGGATCCAACAGACTATACCGCTGCTTCCAACTTCATGTGGAGCTGCACAATGGCACTTAATGGTTTGATTCAAAAAGGTGTTCCAACGGATTGGGCGGTGCACGCTATGGGGCACGAATTAACGGCTATGTACGGCATCGACCATGCACGAACTTTAGCAGTCATCGCACCAAGTCATTACAAATACAATTTCGAAACTAAAAAGGAAAAACTGGCTCAATATGGCGAGCGAGTATGGCAACTCAACAGTGGTTCTACAGAGGAAAAAGCGCAAGCTGCGATTGAAAAAACAGAAGTCTTTTTTAATGGTTTGGGGATAGATACTAAGCTATCTCAATACACGAAGGACTATGCTGGGACGGCGGAGAAAATTTCAGAACGTTTTACCGAACGTGGCTGGTTGGGCATTGGAGAGCATAAGAATTTGAAGCCGGAGGATGTGGAGAAGATTGTGGCAATGGCGTATTAAACTCCTGACCTTAATTGTGTTTATCAAAATGCCATATTCTCTTTCATTGAATAAGAGGATGTGGCATTTTTCGTTTGATTTATTTCCTTCCTACGACTTAGTAAGAATTCCCTCAAACAACGTACTTTTGTTTTCATATGAACACTTTCCAAAAACAACTTCATCAATACTGCGAAAACCACAGTAGTCCCGCAGATTCCATTCTATACGAATTAGAACGGGAAACGCACCTCAAAACACTCGCTCCTCAGATGATGTGCGGCGCTTTTCAAGGACAGTTGCTCTACATGCTCAGCAAGATGATCAAAGCTACTTCTATTTTAGAAGTTGGTGTTTTCACAGGCTACGCAAGTATTTGTATGGCAAGAGGAATGGCACCCGGTGGAAAACTGCATGCCATTGAAGTCAATAAAGAATTAGAATATCTTATTCGGAAATATATCAAAAAGGCAGATCTAGAAACCGTTATTGATTTGCACATTGGTGATGCTAAGGAAATTATTCCTACTTTAGGTTGTACTTTTGATATTGCTTTCATTGATGCGGGGAAAAAGGACAACGATTTTTATTACGAACTTTTAATGGACCGAATGCGCTCCGGAGGATTGTTGTTAGTGGATAATGTTTTATGGAGCGGAAAAGTGGTGACGGGCGAAAAAGATGCTGATACCAGAGCAATAGATGCTTTCAACAAAAAGGTAGTAGCGGATGAGCGAGTGGAAAATGTGTTGCTTCCGATTCGGGATGGGCTGATTGTAGTTAGGAAGAAATAATTGTTTTTTGTGCTGGGGCGTTTGCGTATGTTTTTTACCGGTCGTTTTTTTCATCACGCAGAGGTCGCAGAGAACGCAGAGCTAACGTACCTTTTTTATGTGTTTTACCCTGTGCATTCTGTTTGAGTAATTACGCTATATTGGCCAAGCGATAATGGGAAAGTTTATGTTTTAGTTAAAAGTTAACAGTTTAAAAGAAATGCGCGAAACGATACACCAATTCCTTCAATGGGCTTCTGCCAAAGCCACCATCGAAAAACTCCGAGACTGGACCGGAGGCAATCTCATTATGCCCTTCTATCACACCGTCAAAGGCAAAGAACCCCTTCCACATATCTCCCGCTTGTATACGCCACGAACGGTGACGACCTTTAAAAAAGATTTAAAGTTTTTTCTGAAGAATTATAAGCCATTAAGCCTGGAAGAATTGATGGGCTATGTAGAGCGAGATGAGGAGCCGGAAAAGCCGTCTTTCTTTTTGTCTTTCGATGATGGACTTCGGGAGGTTTATGATTTGGTGATGCCGATTTTACTAAAAAAGGGAGTACCTGCTACCATTTTTTTAAACAGTGATTTCGTGGACAACAAAGATTTGTTCTATCGCTATAAACTCTCTCTGCTACAGGAATTATTGAATACACAAAAGATAACAAAAGAACAAAGTCAGGCAGCTGGAGAATTGCTTTCGCTAAATGCACCAGAGAATGCTTTAATTGAAGAATCATTGTTAGGAGTGACTCATTCCAACCGTCAACTACTCGATCAGATTGCAGAAATTCTGGAAATTGATTTTACAAAGTTTTTAAAAAAGCAGAAACCTTATCTTACGAGTATTCAAATTCGAAAAATGATTAAGGCAGGCTTTACTTTTGGAGCGCACAGTTGCAATCACCCTTTGTACGAAGATATGAACCTTGTTGGGCAGCTTCAACAAACCAAGGAGAGCATGGCTTTTGTGAAAGATACTTTCAAGTTGGATTATAAGGCTTTTGCTTTTCCATTTACGGATCATGGTGTTGGCTCCAAGTTTTTCGAAAAAGTAGCTAAAAAGAAAATTGTAGATGTTACTTTTGGTTGTGCTGGTTTAAAGGAAGAAGAGGCAGATTTCCCCTGGCATTTTCAACGTATTCCAATGGAGCGCTTTGAGAGCTCTGCGGAGGAACAGATCAAAGGAGAGTATGCTTATTTTATAATGAAAGGACTATTAGGAATGAATGGAATAGTGAGGGAGTAAGCTTCAACTCAAGTTCAAGTTCAATTCCAAATACAAGCTCATTGCCCTTATTTCGCGAACCACACAGGTATTAAGCGAATTGAGCTTGCTTTTGAGCTTGGAATTGAAGTTCTCTCACCTCATATCACAATATTTTATTACTTTTGCTGTTTATTATGAAACAAAGTACGAAATTAGTCGTACTTTGGGTTTATAAAGTACTTTTTGACAAATAATCAAGCAAAATGAATTCAAATAAAAGGTTGTATAACATTGCAGGATGGGTGGTTTTCGCCATTGCGATGACTGTCTATTTCTTCTCCGTGGAGCGAACCGGAAGCCTCTGGGATTGTGGGGAATTTATCACTGGAGCGCACAAGTTGCAAGTTGTTCACCCACCGGGAGCACCTTTATTCATCTTGATTGGGCGGCTTTTTACTTTTGTTGCAGAGATTTTCTCTGACAACCCTGAGGATATAGCTTTCTCTGTTAACCTAATGTCTGGAGCTTGTACTGCCTTAGCGGCAGCGCTCATTTGTTGGGTAACCATTATGATGGGGAAATTAGCATTGGTAGGAAGAGAGGAAGAAGAAGACAGCGCTCAGGCAATTTCTTTAGCGGGTGCTGGTGTAGTTGCTGGTCTATGTACTGCTTTCGCTACTTCTATTTGGTTTTCTGCCGTAGAAGGTGAGGTTTATGCCATGTCTACTTTTTTCACCACGCTTACCTTTTGGGCCGTCATCAAATGGTATTGTCGACCAGATGTTCCAGAGAGTGATCGTTGGTTGATCTTTGCGATTTATTCTGCGGGACTTTCCATTGGCGTTCACCTTTTGAGTTTGTTGACTTTCCCAGCTTTGGGTCTGTTTTATTATTTCAAAAAATACAAGAACCACAACATCAAAGGAATGGCTCTGGGTGTCATTGGAGGTTTGGCTTTTCTCGTTTTTATACAAAAAATAATTATTGTTGGTATTCCTAAACTGTGGTCTTGGTTTGAGTTGCTCACCGTAAATAACATGGGACTTCCTTTCCATAGTGGTATTGTTCCAACAGTGCTTTTACTAGTCGGATTGGTTTACTTTGGATTGAAATGGTCACACGATAAACAAAATGCTTTAGCGCAAAATTTAATCGTTGCAACTACTTTGGTTGTTATCGGTTTCTCTACAATTGGAGTGGTTGTCATCAGAGCGAATGCTAACACTCCGATCAACATGAACAATCCTTCTGACGTATTCCGATTGATTCCTTATATCAATCGTGAGCAATATGGAGAAAGACCACTCTTGAAAGGGCCTCATTTCAATGGTTCTTTACAAGCTACTACTGTGACTGACCGATATGGAAAAGTCGGTGATCGCTATGAATATGTAGAACAAAAAATTTCTCAGGAATGGGCGCCCGAAGGTCAGATGATATTCCCAAGAATGGGTCATATGGACCCAAACAGAAAACCATTATACTATCAGTGGATGGGTCGTCAATCGGGCAATCCTACTATGAGCGATAACATCTATTACTTCCTCCGTTATCAAGTTGGTTGGATGTACTGGCGTTATTTCATGTGGAATTTTTCTGGTCGTCAAAATGGAGAACAAGGTTTCAACCCGCAGGACCTGCAAAGCGGCCACTGGATTTCGGGTATTCCTTTTATTGACAATTCTCGACTTTACGATCAGGGTTCGATGCCTGCAAGTATGAAAGAGGACCAAGCGCGAAACCGTTATTTCATGATTCCGCTTATCATAGGCCTGCTTGGTGTTTTCTTCCATTTGAAAAGAAGACCTAATGACTTTATTGGATTGCTGGCTTTATTCGTCATTACCGGAATTGGTATCATCATATACTCGAACCAACCACCTAATGAACCGCGAGAGCGTGATTACGTTTTGGCCGGTTCCATATTTGCCTATTGTATTTGGATCGGAATGGGTGTACTTGCATTAACAAACCTTTTACGTACACGGGTAAACCTGGACATGAAAATGGCCGGACCAATCGCCATCGCAGTAGCGCTGTCTGCTCCTCTTTTGATGGGTACTCAAAATTTCGACGACAATAGTCGAAGACACCACAAGGGTTCTCGAGATTATGCTTCTAATTTCTTACAATCCTGCGATCCCAACGCCATCATTTTCACTTATGGTGACAATGATACCTATCCGCTTTGGTATGCTCAGGAAATAGAAGGCATCCGAACAGATGTTCGAGTGGTAAACCTGAGTTTGATTGCCGTAGATTGGTACATTGACCAGCTGCGCAGACGAGTGAATGACTCTCCTGCTATTAAGATGAGCATTCCACGAGATGCGATGTATGGTAAAAAGAGAATTCAGATTCCTTTTATAGAGAAAGCGGAAAGCATGTCTTTGAAAGATGCATTGAAATGGGTGGGTGAAGATCACCCAGTGCCTTTGCAAAATGGAAAATCTTTAGAAAGTTTCTTACCGACTAGAAACGTTTATATCCCGGTGAACAAACGTCGAGTGATCGAAAACGGAACGGTAGGTATTCAAGATACCGCGAGAATTGCGGATCGTGTTGCGTTCTCCTTAGGTAAAGGCAATTTCCTTTTCAAAGGTGATTTAGCGATTCTTGATATTTTGGCTTCTAATGCATTTGAGCGTCCAGTATACTTCGCGGTTACTTGTCGTCCGGAATCATTACATGGCTTAGACAATTACTTTGAGTTAGAAGGATTGTCACTACGTTTCATCCCTGTGAAAAGCAGAGGAGATGGGAAGTATGGCATGGTTGGAAAAGGCCGAGTAGATCTAGACGTTGCTTACAAGAATATCATGGAAAAATTCCGCTGGGGGAACTTTGACAAAGAGCGTTTATTCGTAGATCGTAGCTATGGTCCAAGTATCCAAACCATTCGAGTGGCTATGATGCGTCTTGGAGAGGAGTTGATAAAGGCTGGAGATACAAAGCGCGCAGTTGATATTGTGGACAAGTATTTCGAAGCCTTCCCACATATGAATTTCTCCTTCGATGGCAATACCATGATTTTCATCAATATGTATGAGCAGGCTAATCAACATGAAAAGGCTTTACCACACATTCGAACATTGGCTAAGGAAACAGAGGAGCAGTTACAATTCTTGATGTATGGCCTTACTCCTGATGAACTACAGGCTGGCTTTACGCAGGAATTCAGTAATTTCCAAAGGGTGAAGAATGATCTTTTACGTGTATCTCGTGAATCAGGTGACAAAGCATTGGAGGAAGAATTGAAAGCGCAATTTAGTCCTTTTGACCTAGGGAGTACGGAGAATAAATAATGACTAATTTTTAGCAAATAGCTGACTGGAAAAAGAGGCGTATTGGGGAAGCTCAATGCGCCTTTTTTATTGCTTGACTATTCTTACTCATATGTACCAATATGCAAATTTAAACACATAGGCACATAGAACACAAAGTCCCCAAACGTTTTAGGGCATAAAAGAATTTACGTTCCGTAAATTTAACATAGTTCACAAAGAGAAACTGAACGAACTAGGTAAAAAATGCTTTGCATTTTTACTATGTGCGCTTTTGCGTTAGAAGGCTCTGTGTTCTATGTGCCTATATGTTTAAAAAATACGTAACCAGGGCTACTTTCGGTGTCACTAGAAACAAACAACATGCACCTCTTCCAAGAATTTCAACGGGATTAAACAATTGAGAATGTATTTATGGGCATCTCAGAATGACAGAACTTAATTCTTTACCTACTACTTATCTTTTCAATTTGAATTCGTTCCGTATCTTTGTGCTATATAAATAACCCACATTCTTTAAAACATACTGATAAAAAGAAACCATGTCTAAAAAAACAATTGCCATTGGCGGCGACCATGCCGGATTTGAGTACAAGGAAAGCATCATTAAGGCTCTTTCTAAAAAAGGGTACACCTTGTTAGACAAAGGGCCTTTTTCTACGGATTCTGTTGACTATCCTGATTTTGTTCATCCGGTCGCTGAGGAAGTAGAACAAAAGAAAGCTCGCTTTGGCATCTTAATTTGCGGAAGCGGAAATGGTGTTTCTATGACTGCAAACAAGCACCAAAAAATCCGTGCAGCATTGACTTGGAACAATAACCTTGCAGCTCTCGCTAGACAACACAACAATGCCAACGTGCTTTGCATTCCTGCTCGCTTTGTTTCTAAAAAAATGGCACATATGATGGTAAACACTTTTTTAGAAACTTCGTTTGAAGGAGGGAGACATAAGAGAAGAGTTGGGAAAATTTCTTGTTGATTTTTCTGAGGGTACATAAGGGCGGCCAAGGGTCCCTACTAACGTGCGTGGACGCGAACTAAGAAACCCCTTATCTACCCTTATCCACCATCATTTGCCCTTATCTACCCTCATCATACTAACAATCGGCATAATTTGCCAAAGCCTATAAACGTTTAACTTACATGAAAAGAATAATACTCAATCTACTGATCCTTTGCCTAGGTAGCACTACCATTCTCGCGCAAAGCATCGATGCTGCTCGTGAAGCACAGGAATTCAACAAAAAAAGAAAAGCAGAAAAAGAAGCAGTAGCCTTTGTTGAAGAAATAGCTGCTACGATTACCGCTGACGATTTGCGCAAGCACCTCACCATTATTGCCTCCGATGAATTTGAAGGTCGGGAAACCGGAGAAGTCGGGAATGAAAAAGCAGCTAACTATATCGCCGAGGAGTTTAAGGGCATGGGGCTTCCTGCCATCGGTGAAAACAACTCTTATTTTCAACCCGTAATTTTCACTTGGACCCGATGGAATTCGGTTTCCATGGAAGTCAATGGTAAAAGCTATCGCCATCTTTGGGACTACATCACTTTCCCAGAAAGAAACAATCACCAACCGGAGATAGAAACAGATGAGGTTATTTTTCTGGGTTATGGAATTGACTCCAAAAAATACAGTGACTACAAAGGTGTGGATGTAAAAGATAAAGTGATTTTAATTTACAAGGGAGAACCCATTAACCGAAAGGGAAAATCAAAAGTGACGGGTAAAAAGAATACTTCTGAATGGTCGGAAAACTGGGATAAGAAATTGATCGCAGCAAAAAAGCATGGCGTTAAAACGGTTTTGATTATTGAAAATGAGATTCAAAAAATGCTGGGAGAAAATCGTAAATTTTTGATTGGTCCTAAAATCACATTAGGAGAAGATGGACAAGCATCGGTCAACTACGCCAACAGCTATTTTATTTCTACTAATGTGGCAAAAAAGATCATGGGCAGTAGTTATAAAAAAGTAGTAAAAGCCAGAAAGAAAATGCAGAAGCGAGGGAGATCAAAAGCAGTTCGCATTCCTTGTAGCATAAAGCTAAAACAAGATAAATATCAGCGCCAACTGATCGGCAATAATGTAATGGGGTACGTAGAGGGTTCTGATCCTAAATTAAAGGATGAGCTGGTGGTACTCACTGCGCACTATGATCACCTTGGAAAAAAGGGCGACGACATTTTCAATGGAGCTGACGATAATGGCTCTGGAACTTCTACCATTATGGAAGTCGCTCAGGCTTTTGCTACCGCTAAAAAAGAAGGAAAAGGACCAAGACGATCCGTTTTACTTATGTTGGTAACCGGTGAAGAAAAAGGCTTATTGGGTTCTCAATACTATGTAGAAAAGCCAGTCTTTCCTTTGGCGAATACCGTGGTAGATATTAATGTAGACATGGTTGGGCGAGTAGATAATAAGTATAAAGACAATCCGAACTACGTTTATGTTATTGGTTCTGACCGATTGAGTACAGAATTGCACGATATCAATGAAGCGGTTAACGATAAATTTACAAATCTTACTTTAGATTATACTTATAACGCAGAGAGCGATCCTAATCGTTACTATTATCGTTCAGATCATTACAACTTTGCAGAAAAAGGAATCCCTGCGATTTTTTATTTCAATGGGACACATGCAGATTATCATCGATCAACAGATACTGTTGAAAAGATTAATTTTGAGAAAATGGAGAAAATTGGTCGATTGGTTTTTCATACGGCCTGGGAAATTGCGAATCGGGATAAGCGAATTGTGGTGGATGTGAAACAGAAGTAAAATAAAAATTATTGTTATTGAAATAAAAAAGCTGCTCTGTTTTCACAGAGCAGCTTTTTTATTTTATATTCACTTTCTAAGAATCAATTACAGTTCGAAACTGTAACGGTACCCTAGAGAAATCGTCCAGAAGTTGTAGCTAAAATCTTCAATTCCTTCAACATCAACATTTGGCTCTTTTCCTGCAAGATTGTAAATGAACTCCATGTGAAACCCTCCGGCAACAAAACCTACACGTGGCGAAACGGCAAAATTAAACTTCTTTTTTCCTTCTATACCACCTATTTCGTTCCCATTTTCATCATAAAAAGTAGCCTCTGGCCTTTCTATACGAGACAAACCAAGACCTAATCCTCCAAACGGACTAAAGCTACCATCCATGAAATAGTATTCTGCTTTTGCAAGATACAAGCTAGCCGCACGAAATTTTAAATCATCATTTGCGTCTTTAGCTCCGTGGAGATTAAAGTTCCCCTCAACACCTACTGCAAATTTAGGTGTTAAATAAACAGCTCCATCGATAAAATAAGTAAAACCACCAGAGCCACCTTCAGAGATATCTCCAGTCAATTTTGTAAATCCAAGGCCACCACCAGCATACCCTTTCTCAATGGAAATTTGTGCAAAAAGGCCAGCGCTCATAAATAAGCAAAACGCGAATACCAAGTTTGTTTTTCTTGTAAACATTTTCATGTGTTTAGTTTTATAAATTATAGAATTAAGTTAGTCATAGCTTAACGAAGCGAGGACATTTAACCAAGCCAATAAGACTACAAGCCGCAAAAGTAATGTTTTTAAGTTGTTATAACATAATATTTGCAATATATTATTTTTCATTCTTCTCGCCCTTAACAAGCAAAGAAAAAGCAGCAGCACAGTCGTCATCCCCTTCACAGAATCTTTTACTATTTGCTATGCCGCCGCTTTATTTCCTACTCGTCAAAAAAATAAAATCTTTGTCATCCGGAGAAGCAAAACAACAGTCGCGTGAAACTCTTGTTATTCACTTCTTCCAGATGACCTAACACTATAGGGTAATATTTTTAATCAACTAAAATTGTTAACGTCAACCATTAACTCCTCACTAACACCTTGTGCTAGTATAGTGAGCTGTGTTTTTTCTCAAATAGATCCTGGCCAGGGTGTACCTGAAAGCATCATACACCCCGACCATTGATCTTGCAATACAATCACTGTTATTTTCTACCTCTTTTGGTAGA
The DNA here is from genome assembly GCA_964508085.1 of uncultured Saprospiraceae bacterium. Classification (GTDB taxonomy): domain Bacteria; phylum Bacteroidota; class Bacteroidia; order Chitinophagales; family Saprospiraceae; genus CALGLS01. Next base: position 16,391 of record CAZDTI010000141.1, read on the forward strand.
AGCATGTTCTTAAAAAATTTTCTGAATGAAATTCGGTAATACTTGAGATGAAATTTCCTAGCGTTTGAAACGCTCCTTCCCTCCAGATCAATCGACTCATTTTCATAGTTTTTTTGTTGTTCTTCGGGCTGAGTTGACGATCTAGAGGGCGTGGAGGATTCAGGTGTTTGTAGTGTAGTTCCCCCTAGTCAATTTCTTGTTAAAGCACCACTGTAGCTGTGGCTTCTCTTGGTCCGAAGCCCGCTGCAATAAAGCAGTCGGAGCATCGGGGTTTAGTAATTTGGGCTTACCAAGAAGGTGTAGTGCGGTTTCTAAACTCGATAGTATGTATTGTATTATTGTTGGTTTTATTCGTTTGGTTAATTTCATTGGTATTGGTGTTATTTCGTTTTGTAAACATATTGATTACGATTACAATGCAAATATACGCGAATAAATGATATTAATCCAAATAAAATGTAGATTTATTTAAAAATAATTGATTACATATATAAAATGATCGCAAATAGTTTACATATTTAATAAAATACACATATCTTCTAGCCTTATTGAAGTAATTTTTCTTGGAGGAGGTCATCAAATACAAAGAGCGCCGAGACGCACAGAGTGAAACGATTATATACGTTTTACTCTGCGGCCTCCGCGCTCTTTTCGACTAGCCCAGAACAGCCCCTCCTTGTGAGGAATTACATTTATGAAAGCGGATCCGTAATTTCCATGTGTTGTACTAAAATCACTTAGTCTCTAAACTTACCAATATGCCCTATCCACCGAGATAATATAATAGTTGATATGACCTTACTTATCAGGTTATTTAAAGATATTTGCGATTAACCGATCTTCGCTGCTACTAATTTCGATACTTGTTTTTCTAATTTATCCGCTTTCGCCGCCATCTTCTTTCCATCTCGTAACACTTTGCTTACATATTTTTTATCCTCCAAATCTGCAGTATTGATTTTGACATTCATGAATGCGCCATGGACTGCGGTACGTGCACATAAAGCGCCAACACCTGCATCGGTTATGGAATTTGGATTTCCATCTTTAATCATTGCTAAAGCCAAATCAAAAATCTGTAGGGACAGTTCCATTACTTTAAAAGGAACTTCTATTGCATATTTAGTAGCCGCTTGAACCGCTTCTTTTCGTGCTGCTTTTTCACTTGCATTACCTTTCGGTAAACGGAAGGCCGCAATGATCGCATTAAAGGAGTTTGTATCTTCATCTACCATTTTCAAAAGCGCATCTTTCAAACGCTGGCCTTCTGCAGCATGAGAGGAAAACTCTTCCCAGCGACTGTCCCAACCACGCTTATGAGACGAAAGGTTAGCGACCATCGTTGCCAAAGAAACACCTAAAGCTCCAACGTAGGCAGAAATAGATCCACCTCCTGGTGCCATTGACTCTGAAGCCGTTTCATCAGCAAAGCTTCTTAAGTTCATGGCTAACAATGGAGCCGTATCTGCTCCTTCTAATTGGTATTCTATAATTTTTTTCTGCGGATCAAATTCGCCGAGTTCATCTAAACCTAAGGACTTAACAGCAATCTTGATGATCTCGGCATCAGACACTCCTATTGATCGTTCTTGCTTTTTTAGAAAATAGCGACCTGCGTCCAACATTACCTGCAAAGGAACCAAACCTACCAATTCGGAACCCGTCACCCTCATTCCTCTTTTATTAGCAGACTTACAGCATTCTTCAAATACCTTATGTAATGGTGATATATTAATATCTGTCAGATTCATAGAAATTTGCGCTACGCCATATTCTTCTATAAACCAGCCAATACCTTTTACTGCTTTACAAGTCCCTGGCTTACGTTGTGGATTTCCTTTTTTGTCTTTTACTACCGTGCCGGTAATTGGATTTCCTTTACGTTTCACCCGACCCTGTTCACGTACATCAAAGGCAACAGAATTCGCACGACGAACGGAAGTTGTGTTTAGGTTTACATTATATGCAATCAAAAACCCACGTGCTCCGATGGCTGTTGCTC
>CAZDTI010000142.1:0-18365 GCA_964508085.1 uncultured Saprospiraceae bacterium
ATGAAAAAGATAATCACGATTCTAGCCCTTTGCTGCATGGTCTTCGGAATTACAAATGCACAAGATTCTAAGTACTCTTTTAAAGAAGACTATAAGGTAGCAGAAACTGCCGGCCTAAAGGTTTCTTCTTACGATGGAGATATTCATGTCAAAGTTCACAATGAACCGAGTATTGCTGTTTACTTCAAAGTTATGAAAAAAGGTAAATTGTTGAAAATGAATAGAGCAGAAATGGAGAAAGCCATAAAGGGGCAATTGAAAGTGGAGATTGAAAATGTCGATAACGAACTAGAGATAGTAGTAAGCAGTACTAAGAAATATGGAAATTTCAATTATAGAGATGCCATTTATATTGACTTCGAAATTTATGTCCCTAAAAAAACGACTTGTGGTTTACGTACTTCGGATGGAAGTATTTCTATAATTGGATTATCATCCGATCAGGATTGTATTACTAGTGATGGAGACATTGAAGTTGCTGATACGGTAGGAGATATAAAGGTGAAAACCTCAGATGGAGACATTGAGCTAAAAAGTCTTGTAGGTAAGGTTTCTGCAAAAACTTCAGATGGGGATATTGAATTAAAAGACATTGATGGAGACGTAAGAGCAAAAACTTCAGATGGAGACATCTTGGTCAGTAATGTGAGTGGAGATTTGGTAACTAAAACAAGCGATGGAAGTGTGACCCATACTGATCGTTAATGGATAATCACATCTCGACCGATCTGTTTTAGAACAGTATTGTCATATGAGAAACACAAATTAGAATGCCCTTTACTCGTGTAGTTACAAGTAAAGGGCATCCTGTTCTAAATGTAAGAAAAATATTATTTGCTAGCAGAAGTATCTGATTTCAAGGTATCATAAAACTGACTCAACTTCGGCATAATCACAATTCTGGTTCTACGGTTAGTCGCTCTCCCTTCTCTACTTCCATTGTCCGCTATCGGAACGTACTCCCCACGACCAGCAGCAATCAATCGGTCTGGGCTAATGCCATGCTTAGTTTGCAATGCTCGCACCACAGAAGTCGCTCGCTTAACAGATAAATCCCAGTTGTCTTTCATACAAGAATTCTTCATCGGTACATTATCGGTGTACCCTTCTACCATCACCTCCAAGTCCGGACGATTTTGAATCATAATGGCAATTTTAGCAAGCACATCATTTGATTTATTACTCAGATTGGAGCTGCCGCTTTTGAAAAGCATTTTATCAGAAAGGTTCACAAAAACCACGGTCTTGTCTACATTGATGTCGATGCTTTCATCATTTAAACCCTCTGCTAATCCGGCTTGCAGATTAAAAGCTAGTGCTAAGTTTATGGAATCTGCTTTGGTCTTAGCAGCGATCAAGCGGTCAATATATAGATTCTTCTCTTCTAGTTGAGACAGTGTTTCATTGATGTTATCTCTAGCATCTTGGGTCAGCACTGCTTTGTCACCGACTGCTTTCATTTGTCTATTTAATTGCGTTTGGGCATCTTCGACCTGGACCTTGAAACGCTGTAACTCTTGTTCGCTGAAATTTAGCACGGCTTGTAATGAAGCTGACTCTTCTTCTGCGGTATTGAGTTTATCCATGTATGCGTTGAGCTCTTCTCCGCATTTACCAAGGTCTTTATTGGCGGCTGCCAATTGCGTGTTTAAGTCGTTTTGCATCAGTGTGTATTTTTTCTTGGTGACGCAGGAGGTCATCATTAAAAATACCAGTAAAAAAGTGAATGCTTTAGTTAGTGATTTCATGATTTTTGATTTTAAAATAAAGGAGAAGGAGTTGTCCTTTATGAGTTAGGAAATTGTAAACGTGTTGATTAAATTTTCCTTTAAACGAGCCATAATGCTCCATCTTATTTTCTAGCGGAGAAATAAGTTGAATAAAAGCCGATTTGCTTAATTTATATTAAAAGAGAAGATAAATGGATTTTTTTTGCCTACTCTATGGCGATAACGTCGATTGTTTGTTATTGATCAATATCCTGCAAATCCCCCTATTTCCTTGGAATATTTTGATATTATTAGTAAATTCGACAATATAATTTTGAGAGCCCTTCATTTTGAAAAGGGATATTGGGAAATTTAACACCTTACTATTCACTGATCTGCACGTAATTCTACGGGGTTGCCTGCGTTTTTTTTGTGTTGGCTTCCGCTCTTTCCTTTCTTCAAAAGCATATCACGCTTTAATTTTACATCCAAAGTAATCGATATCGGTTTTTATTTTTTGAGTCAACCATTTGACCTTTTTATTGGTTAATTCCTCAGTAAGCGTTTGTGAACCCTAAGCACTGGGTTGTTCCTTTATAAAGCATCGAAAACTTTAATCTAATTTTGATCTGGTACTTCTTTTAATAGAGAAGATACACAGATTGGAAATAGAATGTACTATACCACATACTGTACTTATTCAGTCTAAAAGCTGGGTGTACAATAATGTCCTACAAACTGTTTAATTCAATCTCCCATTATTATGAAAAGAAATCTACTACTAAGTTTTGTATTCTCTTTTTCTGCCCTCCTCTGCTTTGGACAATCTGCAGTAGATCAGAAAAATGAAAGAATCGGAATGTCTATTCAGGAGTTATACGACAATGGATACATTTCTGAACAAGAGCTGATTGATGCTAAAAAAGCAAATACCACAGATCCAACAGAGGGCTTCTTACGAGGGGTAAATGCGGACTGTTCTAATGGCTATTTGCCGCCGGATGGAACCTACATTCCCGTTCCTCGAAACGATGATGGTTCTTTATACATTCCAGACATGGGCTTCGCTTTTAGTTTTTGTGGAAGCACCTATACGGATTGCTTTATAAACACAAATGGGAATATCTCCTTTACTCAGGGAGTCGCTCAATTTAGCCCCGATGGTTTTCCTTACAACGTTCCGATGATCGCTCCTTTTTGGGCAGACGTAGATACTCGGAATACGGCTTGTGGACAGGCAGTTTATAAACTATTTGGCAATTATATGATCGTTACCTGGGAGAATGTCGGATGGTTTAGCATGAATTGCAGTCCCTTAAATACTTTTCAAGTCATCATTAGCGACGGAACAGCTCCAATTATTGGAACTGGAAACAACATCGAATTTCGATATGGCGATATGAACTGGACTACCGGAACTGCTTCTGGTGGTGGCCCCTTCGGTGGTTCTGCGGCTACCGTTGGATATAATAGTGGAGATAACGTCAACTTTGAACAGGTCGGTCGTTTCAATGTCGACGGCAATAGCTATGACGGCCCTTTTGGCGCTAATGATGGTGTCGATTGGTTAGATTTTAGATGTTCTGTTTTTAATTCTGGAACGGGATCGGTTAATTTGGCTTGTATGGATATTACAAGAACACTAGATGCCAATTGTTTGGCGACCATTACTCCAGAAGACGTTTCTAACGTTACTGTAAATGGTTGTGCTGCTGCTGAAGTAACTTTAGATATCAACACATTTAGTTGTGCTGATGTAGGAGCTAATACAGTGACCATTAGTGTAGATGACGGTTCTGGCCCTGTGACTTGTACGGCTGTAGTGACCATCACAGAGGGAGCTTGTAGCGCAGCATCGCTAAACCCCGTTAGCCCTTTATGTGATACAGAGCCTCCGATTACCTTAACAGCCAATCCTCCTGGAGGAACATGGAGTGCAGATGCACCCGGTGGTGTCTTCGACCCCTCTATAGGTCAAGGTATTTATAACATTGTTTACACGAATCCAAATGCTTGTCCTACCACCGCAAATATTTCTATAGAAGTTTACGACTCACCGGAAGCTACCATTTCTCCAGATCCTGCTGCCTTTTGTGAAGAAGTTGGATTTATAGACATTAGTGTGACCGCTACAGGTGGAGATGGGAATTATTCTTTTGACTGGAATACTCCATCCGGACCATTGTCAGGATCTCTCATAACCGGTTTTGACGAGGGATTATATACCATTACCGTTTCAGATGGAAATGGTTGTGAAGAAATATCTGAGCTAGTGGTTGAAATGAATCCAACTCCTTTCGTAGTCATAGATGATCCAGGGCCTATATGCGAAGATGTTTTTTTACTGACGCTTATCGGTACGCCTTCAGGGGGAACTTGGGCTGGTCCCGATATTAGTATTACTGGCGACCTTTTCCCAAGTGTAATGGGACCTGGTCAGTACAACTACACTTATACTTATACAGATAATTTTGGATGTACAGGGGCAGAATCATATGACTTGGTAATCGTACCTGGTCCATCAGCTATTGCCTTTAACACAGGCCCTTATTGTGAAGGGGCAACTATTGAATTGTTCGGAGAATCAACCGAAGCAGGAAGTCTTTATTCCTGGATGGGCCCTAATGGATATACCTCCAATGTGCAGAATCCTACAAACGCGACTGAGCCTGGTTTTTATGTTTTAGAGGTTACCTCTCCTTCTGGTTGTATATCTACCGAAGAAATAACGGAAGTCGAGGTAGCTCCCGGACCTGATGCTAATGCCTCTAATACAGGGCCTTATTGTAGCAACCAATCAATAGAACTTTTTGCGAGTACCTCAATTATTGGAGGATTTACGACTTATTCCTGGACAGGTCCTAATGGATTTACTTCCACGGAAGAAAACCCTTTAAATGCAACAGAGCCCGGTTTCTACACTGTTATAATAAGTGTAGATGGCTGTGTATCTCCAGAGGCATTTACAGAGGTGATCTTGATTCCTGCCCCGGATGCTAGTGCCTCTAATTCCGGCCCTTATTGTCCCGATGAGTTCATAGGATTATTTTCAAATACAAACACAGCCGGTAATACCATCACCTACGAATGGACAGGCCCTAATGGATATACTTCTCTAGATCAAAATCCTTTGGATGCTACTGTTTCCGGTTTCTATGACGTACAAATAATTGTAGATGGTTGTGCGGCGGAATTACAAACTACAGAAGTCATTTTTAATCAAATAACACCCCCAGCAATTGTTGGTGATGTTGTTTATTGTGAAGGTGAAAACAGCTTGTTAGATGCAGGTGCTGGTTATAGTGGCTATCTTTGGTCTAATGGAGGAGTTGGTCAAACAACTATCATTACAGAACCGGGTAACTATAGTGTTTTTGTCACAGACTTAGCCGGTTGTACCGCGGAGGCCTTCATCGCTGTTAATGAAAATCCATCACCACAACCGTTTATTTCTGGTTCCAGTACTTTCTGTGCTGGAAGTTTCACGACTTTGGATGCCGGTATAGGATACGGTACATATATTTGGTCGACAGGAGCGGGTACCCAAAATATAACGGTAGAATTTCCCGGTGATTATGATGTAACCGTTACTGATGCCAATGGTTGTACAGGAGAAACTTCTATTACCGTTACCGAAAATAGTTCCTTATTGCCAGCTATTGCGGGACTACCAGAATATTGTGAAGGAGAAAATACGATGTTAGATGCAGGTGTTTTTGATACTTATCTTTGGACAGGAGGAGCAAGCAGCCAAACCATTACTGTTTCTACTCCTGGTACTTATGGCGTGACGGTTTCGGATGCAAGTGGTTGTACGGGAGAGACTGCTATTGTTATTACCGAAAATGCATTACCGATTGTAAATGTTACAGGAGAAGTTGTTCTTTGTGAAGATGGAAATACTTTGTTAGGAACAGACGGAACCTTCGCTACTTATAGCTGGTCAGATGGAACTGCAGGTGAAAATATTACTGTAGCAGCTTCTGGGACTTACTCGGTAACAGTAACAAATGTTGGAGGTTGTACTGCCGAAAATTCTATTGATGTGACGGTCAATCCGTTGCCAATGCCAACCATAACAGGTATTGCCTCATTTTGCGAGGGCAACAGTACGGTCATAGATGCAGGAGCTGGTTATGCCACCTATCTTTGGTCAGAGGGATCAGGTACACAAACTATAGAAGTGGTAGAGGGTGGAGTATATACAGTCACCGTTACAGATAACAATAATTGCACGGCGGAAGCGAATATAACCATTATTGAAAATACTTCCTTAAGCCCACAAATCGATGGTGTTCTTTCTTTTTGTGATGGTGCTAGTAGCGAATTAGACGCAGGAGCAGGATATGAAACTTATGAATGGAGCCAAGGTGGCAATGGACAAACCATAATCGCAGATGCCACGGGCGAATACAGCGTTATCGTCACAGATGCAAATGGATGTTCTGGCGAAGTAGCTATTATGATTACTGAAAATCCTTTACCACAAGTAAACATCGAAGGTGTAACCGCCATTTGTGATGGGGCATCTACAGAGTTAAGCACAGATGGAACTTTCAACAGTTATGAATGGTCAGATGGAACCTCTGGAGAAAGCATCACAGTTGATGCTGCGGGAACTTACACCTTACAAGTAATCGACGATAATGGCTGTACCGCGGAAGCCGCTGTCAATGTTGCACTAAACGCAAATCCAGAACCAGTTATCGCAGGTTCTACTACTTTCTGTGCGGGAAGTTCTTCCGTATTGGATGCAGGAGCGGGCTATGAAACCTATAGCTGGTCGAATAGTTCGATAGCGCAAACAATAGAAGTAACGACAGAAAATACTTTTACGGTAACGGTAACGAATGCCGAAGGTTGTAGCGGAGAAGCGGAATTTATGGTAGAGGAAAGTTTGTCATTGAACCCCGTAATATCTGGTGATTTAAGTTTTTGTGAAGGTGGAAATAGTCTCTTGAATGCCGGCGCAGGATTCGAATCCTATATATGGTCTACAGGAGATGAAACACAAACCTTGCAGGTCGCGGATGCAGGAAGTTATGATGTGACGGTTTCTGATGCCAGTGGCTGTACCGGAGAAACAAGTATTCAAATTCTAGAAAACACTACTCCTACAATTGCAGTGCTTGGTAATAGCCCCGCTTGTGAAGGGGAGACCATTACCTTAGATGCAGGTGACGGATTCGTAGAATATCTCTGGTCCGACCTTTCATTAAATCAGGAGCTAACTGTAACCAGTTCCGGAACTTATAGCGTTACGGTAACCGATGCAAATAATTGTACGGCAGAAGAAACAATAGAAGCAGTCGTAAATGAAAATCCAGAACCACTCATTTTAGGAGTAACTACTTTCTGTACCGGAAGTGAGATAACGCTGGAGCTAAATGATACTTATACCACTTACGAATGGTCCGAAGGTTCGGATACAGAATCCATTATGGTGAATACTGGGGGAGACTATACGGTTGTCGTTAGTTTGGATTCCGGTTGTACAGCAGAAGCTTCCATTTCGGTTACTGAAAACGACAACCTTGAACCAACGATAGCGGGTGAATTATCCTTCTGTGAAGGTACCTCTACTACGCTAACGGCTCCTTCAGGGTTTACCTATGAATGGTCTAACAGTATGAACACGCAAGAAGTTACAGTAAATACTACTGGTCAATACAGTGTATTAGTAACCGATGCGACAGGTTGTACCGGAACGGCAGAAGTGGACGTCGTCTCTAATGGATTACCGGAACCTACTATTGCAGGTTCTACTACTTTCTGTACTGGTACTTCTACAACTTTAGATGCCGGAGATTATGCTTCGTATTTATGGTCCGATGGAACAATGAATCAAACGCTGAACGTAGGCGCGGCAGATACTTATTCTGTCCTGGTAACAGATGTGAATGGATGTACCGCTGAAGCACAAATTGATGTGACGGAAAGTACCTCTTTAAATCCTGCGATTTCTGGTGACTTGTTTTTATGTGATGGCGAAATATCTAATCTCGATGCCGGAGCTGGATTTGAGACCTACACTTGGTCAACGGGTGAATTGACACAATCCATTAGTTCTAATGTGCCAGGTGATTATACCGTAACGGTTTCTGATGCCAGTGGCTGTACTGGAGATGGTACGGTAGCATTAGTTATTAATACGAATCCTACTGCAACAATAAGTGGAGTGAACACTTTCTGCGGTGATGAAGGCAGTTTGTTAGATGCTGGTTCAGGTTATGCAGAATATTTATGGTCGAATGGTGCGACTACGCAAATGTTAGATGCGATGATGACTGGAAACTATGGTGTAATAATAACAGACGCCAATGGCTGTACCGCAGAAACGAGTTTAGACGTTGTTCAAAATCAAAACCCAAATCCATCTATACTAGGACCTTCTTCTTTCTGTTCAGGGAATGCCGCGAGCTTATCTGTTGATGGAAATTATGCTATTTACCAATGGTCTACTGGAGCAGTGACTCCTACTATTGATCTTACAACAGGAATGGATGTATCAGTATTGGTTGTAGATGCAAATGGTTGTACCGGAGAAGCGGCTATAACGGTCACGGAAAATACAGAGCTTAACCCTATTGTTCAAGGAGACTTATCTTTTTGTGATGGTGAGAACACTTTGTTAGACGCTGGCACTGGATGGGAAACTTATGAATGGTCTACCGGAGATAATACACCAAGTATAACGGTGTTGGCAGAAGGTAACTACGAAGTGATTGTCTATGATGCTTCAGGTTGTAGTGGTTCTACTACCGTAAACGTTGCTACCAGCACCAACCCAGAACCGATCATTGCTGGATCCACTACTTTCTGTACTGGAAATTCTACTACATTAGATGCCGGAACCTATGCTTCTTGGAGTTGGTCTAGTGGCGATGTCAGCCAAAGTATCGTCACCAATCAGGCTGGCGATTATATAGTAACGGTTACCGATGCCAACGGTTGTTCTGGAATTGCAACAACAACGATAACCGAAAGTACTTCTTTGAATCCCGTAATTTCCGGTGTTCCTGCTTTCTGCGAAGGAGAAAGTACTTCGCTAGATGTTGGGACAGGTTTTGCTGAGTACGCTTGGTCAACAGGTTCTGTAGAACAGGTGTTAGAAGTAAATACCACAGGTGATTATAGCATAACTGTAACTGATGCAGGTGGCTGTACCGGTGAGACAACGATAGCCGTTAGCGTGGTTGATTTACCAGAAGCGACTTTACAGGATAACGCGGAAATTTGTAATACGGAGTTGTCTGGTTCTTTCCTCGATCTGTATAGCTTGGTACTCAGCGGAGATGCCAATGGAACCTGGGAAGATGCTGATGGTTCCGGAGCTTCTGGATTATTCAATAATATTAATTTTGATGGAGTAGCGGCAGGTACATATAGCTTTGTTTATACCACCAACAGTGCAATTACACCTTGTCCGGAATTAAGTTATCCAATAACCGTTACTGTGATTGACTGTGCTTGTGGAGGAGCTACGTTTTTACCTATTGCACCACTTTGTAACAGCGATGGCTTATTAGACCTGAACACCACTATTAGTACAACAGAACCAGGTGCTTGGTCGATTCTTGCTTCTCCAACTGGAGCGAATCCCGCGATACTCACAGGTACTGATTTTGATGCTACGGATTCGGATGCTGGTGAATATACCGTTCAATATGAATTTACAAATCAACAAGCACTGAATTGCCCAGATGTATTTACTGCATTGATTACCGTAGACCAGGAAGTTAGTGCAGGTGTAGCCAACGGTCCTACTGATTTATGTGCAGATGAAAGCGCATTGTTGAGTTTGTCGGATTTAGTATCGGATGAAGATGTGAATGGACTCTGGACAGAAATATCTGCTAATCCATCGCAAGGAGCTGCCTTTGATGCAGGTTCTGGTAATTTCAATACGAACAGTCAAACGCCAGGGACGTATACTTTCCAATACGAGGTGACTGCAGGCTTGGCCTGTCCTGCACAAAATGTAGCAGTTGATATTGTGATCAATGAACAACCAATTGCGATAGCAGGTGCCCCAATAGAACTGACTTGTGGAGAACCAACAGAGGCTTTGAATGCATCAGGTTCCTCAGTTGGTGCAGCTTATCAAATTTCTTGGGACGGCCTTGGTCTAGTGCTTGATGGAAATGAAAACACCTTAACGCCAACCGTATCTACAAGTGGTCCTTATGAACTAGTTATTACTAACGTCCTTACAGGTTGTACGGCCTCTGATGTTGTAGTGGTCACAGAAAGTGCAGATGTTCCAATTGCTTTAGCAGGTTTAAATCAAGAATTGACCTGTGATAACACATCAACAATCTTACAACCCGGTCAGAATTATGATTCGGATTATTTGATAGAGTGGACAGGTCCTGGTATCAATTCAACAAATATAAACGACCTTACCCCGGAGGTGGATGAAATCGGAACCTATAGTTTAGTAGTAACTTATATTCCTAATGGTTGTGTCTCTTCTCCTGATCAGGTAGAAGTGCTTCCAAATAATTTGCCGCCAGAACTGGTGGTCAACACTCCACTTAGTAGCTTGGATTGTAACATAGAGGAAGTAGACTTAATTATTTCTGTTCCAGGAGCTAATATGATTTACCAATGGACCGATGCTAATGGAGGAATTTTGGGAACTGATGCAACCTTAAGTAATGTAACTGAAGATGGAAGCTACACGGTTTTGGTAACCAATACAGCGACTGGATGTACTGCAACAGATGTTTTAACAGTAGTAAATAATGTAAGCTATCCAACAGCTAATGCAAATCCGCCAACGATTTTGGATTGTAATGAACTGACTACAGCATTGGATGGTACAGGATCTCAAACAGGTGCGGACATTGTTTATAACTGGAGTGGGACTGGGGTGAGTGGAGCAGCAGATAATATTACATCAGAAGCAAATGCTCCAGGGACTTATACTATTGTAGTAACGAATACTTCTAATGGTTGTAGTAGTGATTTTAGCATTATAGTAGAACAGGATATTGAAGCACCAACAGCAATTATTGGAACACCAGAGGAATTAAATTGTCAAGTAGAAGAAGTGAGTTTGAACGGAGCAGGTTCTTCTAGTGGTGGTAACTATACCTATCAATGGCTAGATCCCTCAGGCATAGCATTAGGAACGACATTAGAAATAACAGTTGGTACAGCCGGCGCTTATAATTTGATTGTAACTGATGATAGTAATGGTTGTACTGGAATAGCCAATACCATTGTTCCACAAAATGAAAATCTACCGGAAGCGGCTATTTATGAACTGGATATGGTGAACTGTCATGGTGATAATTCAGGAGCGCTGATCATCTCTGGTGTAGAAGGAGGAACAGCTCCTTATGTTTACTCTTTTGATGGATCAACTTTTGAGAATGATAATTTCTATCCGGAATTGACCGCAGGGGAATATGACTTGAGCCTGGAAGACGCCAATGGTTGTGAATGGAGTACACTAGTTACGATTACCGAACCTGATCCAATTGTGTTTGGGCTAGATGGAGCGGTTCAATTATCACTTGGCGACAGTGCCTTGATTACAGCCAACGTGAATCTTTCTCCAAATGAAATAGCCTCTTTGGCATGGAACACTGGCTATGATTATAATTGTCAAACGGACGATTGTTCGACCATTAGCATTCAGACGGTAAACAGTGGATATGTTTCTGCAGAAGTTACGGATATCAATGGTTGTAGTGCAGAAGCCCAAATTCGCGTAGATGTAGATATTGACCGAAAGGTATTTATTCCATCTGCTTTCTCTCCTAATGATGATTTGAAGAATGACATCTTTATGATTTATGCAGATAGTTCGCAGATTAAGCAGGTCAACTATCTCTACGTTTACAACCGATGGGGAGAAACTATATTTGAAGAAACTATTTTCGATCCTAACAAAATAGAGCATGGTTGGGATGGCCGTTTCAGAGGAGACATGATGAACCCTGGCGTATTTGTCTACATTGCAGAGATAGAATTTATTGATGGTTACATTGGGTTTTATAAAGGAGATGTGACACTGTTTAGGTAAGAGGGCTTAGTGCCATCGAGACAGTTAGTCGTTTTTTCTATATTGTTTTAAACAAAATGCCCTGTGTCGCGTATTACTTTTGTGTAATACATCGTGACACAGGGCATTCTTTTTATAGGCTTAACGTCAACTATTCGTCAAAGGGCGAGTTTCTTAACGTTCACTGGTTTAATTTTTGTATCATTACAATAGAAATAATCAGTGATGTTTTGTTAAATATTCATTAAGAGGGCCCCAATAAACTTGCGATGCCCATAATTTTAACTTACTTTGTTGATATAAGGGAAGGAGTTCAACAATAACCTTCTTATAAACGGAACAAATAACAGCATCTTCAATTCAAATATGAAAAGAACTTTACTACTCACCTCCATACTTTTTTTCCTCTTTGTGGGAATGGTCTGGTCGCAAACAGCGAGTAGTAATTCTAATGGTAATGCCATTGCCGCTTTAAATTCAAACCGAATTGACACACAAAATCCTAAAATTAAGGTTTATCCTAATCCTGCAACACACTATATTAAGTTGTCTAAGGTGAAGAATGTGAGTAAGATTAAGATATTGAGCTTAATAGGAAGTCCACTTAAATTGTATGATGTAATAGATCAGGAAGGAAAGTACGATGTAGCTACCCTGCCAAATGGATTATACCTTGTACAATTGCTAGATGCTCAAAATAAAGTGATAACAACTGAGCGCTTAAATAAGCGTTGATTTTAAATAAAAGAATAAAAGAAACCCGGAATGGCTGAATGCTGTTCTGGGTTTTTTTATTGAGATTGATAATAAGAGCGTGTTCTATTAAAGTGTGTCCGTGAGTAACGCCCCTATTTGACAAGTTCAGAGTAGGTTTTTAGGGATCAACTGTTGTTGGGAAAGGAATTTCACATTTGATTGAACAACCAGAATGTAAAGAGGGTAGCGAGAGATTAACAGTTAATTGTTACCATTTTCTCCAAGTGGTACAATATTTGGCTATTGTGACATACAACCCCTTCTGATTATAGAAAAAAGAATGAGGTTTCCCTCCGCTCCTCAAATATCCAAGACCTTTTAAATTGTGGTTTTTCCCTTTATTCAGGCCATCTAAAGTCAGAGTTCACCTTATTAACTATCTTATTAACTCTCGCCTATGAGTGCAGTAAAAAGCGTCAGCAAGCAGACCTTGATCGATTACGATGATACGCTGTTTATGCTGGTTGAGTCCGCAGAGAAATTTGACATTGGTCAGGTTTTCTACATAGATGCCATTGTGGTCAACAGCATGGACCCTAAAGTCTATGCAAAGGTGTTTCACGAAATCAGAAGGCATTATGATCCGGACGTTTATCTTAAGCCCATTTTTGCTGTAGCCTATAAAAGCCTTTCTGATTTACTTATGCATTCCTGTGACGGGATTACCGATCTTGCGCAATACCAACAGATTGCTCAACGGGTTAAACAAATTAAAGCTAATAACGAGCAGGTTTTTCTCCAACAAGAGTTTTATGATGCGGAAGAGGGCTATATCTTCAAGTTGCTTCAGTTTATGTATTCCAGAGGAACACCGCTGATGCCTTTCCCTGATCGATTTTCCAGAACGAATTATTATTTTCCTTTTCTTAGCGATCTACTGGATGATGTAGACGATGGTAAAGCGTTGGAAATTATATTCCATGCCAAGAAAAAAGGATTTCTAATAGAAGATGAAATAATAGATAAGGTTCATCTCTGTGATAATTGCGGATCTGCACATCACAATCTGAGAGAGACTTGTAAGAATTGTGGTTCTATTGATTTAGAGATAAAAGATTTGATTCATCATTTTCGCTGCGCTTACGTCGGTCCGGAAACGGATTTTATGCAAGAGCATTCCGATGATTTTGTTTGTCCAAAATGTCAGAAAATCCTGCGTCACATTGGGAATGACTATGATAAGCCATCTCACATTTATGTTTGTAATACTTGCGATCATCCTTTCCAGGATCCGCGGTTTACTTATAGCTGTGTAGATTGTCGGACCACTAATGATATTCATCATTTACAAGAATTTCAAATTAGAAAAATGCTATTGAGTACCAAAGGAAAGTATTTGGTATTAAATGGTTTACCCAAGAAGGTAGAGAAGAAGTTGGGACTGAGTTCTGATGTGATTGGAATTTATGAGGTTGGAATTTTCCAAAATTTATTGAAACAGGAGCAGGCGCGTATTCGAATAAACGGAGGGAACTCTGTCCTCGGAGAAGTACGGGTGACTGATCCGGAATTGAACTTATTGAGTCGGAGAGAGATACAAATTTTGCAAGGCGAACTAAGTATCGCTTTGAAATCTTATCTCAGTGAATTCGATACCGTAACCTCAATTAACCCTTTCAGTTATTATTTTTTGTTGTCAGGCACAACGGATGACATTGTGGAGGAATTGAAAGGAGTGATTTCTTTTAATATGCAATATTTAATTACGAGTAATATTCCGAATAGTAAAGCGGAAGTGGAAGTAGAAGTAAAAAATATTCAGGAATTGGAGGAGGAGTTTAACTTTTAGAAACTTTAATATATAAATAAAAACTAAGTTAAAACGCTATACGAGGAATGCTACGTCTCGGGCTTTTAAGTTTAATTTTTATTGAATTTTGATTTGTTATTTTTCGGCACTAAAAAATCGGTACTACACAAAACACATCGTTTCCCCCATTTGCCCCCAGCGTTGTTGGTCCCCCCAACAAAGTAGTCGCAAACTAGAAACGTATGTTCGATATTTTCGAATTTTTCCATTACTGGAGAGAGGCGGGAATCCTTAAGATCTCTCGAGTCTTTTGGTATTTCATTGTATTTGAATTATTTCGGTATACTCTTTTTGAGTTTATCGTTTTAATCGATTACACCTGGAGAAGCAGAAGCTTACGCGAAAAGCGGGAAGCAGCCCGTGCTGCTTTTTGGAGGGATATGCCTTTGATCTCGGTAGTGGCACCGGGTAAAAACGAGGGATCGAATATCTTCAAACTCGTAAAATCTCTAAACGAACAGAGCTATACCAATATGGAAATCATCATTGTAGATGATGGCTCTGATGACGAGACTCCTATCATTGGTCGTAATCTGGAAAAGAACGGCCTCATCGACAAATTTGTTCGTAACGATATGCGTGGAGGAAAAGCCTCTGCTGCGAATCTGGCCTGGCGCTATTGCACGGGAGATTTCCTATTGCACCTCGATGCAGATAGTTCCTTTGATAGAAAAGCGATTGAAGAAATCATCATCCCTTTTTATATGGATGATACCATTGGTGGAGTAGGAGGGAATGTGAAAGTGAGAAATCATGAGGAAAGTCTTTGTGCTACTTTGCAGGCCATTGAATATCAGAAGACCATTTCGATGGGACGTATTGTAACTTCTTGGTTAGGAATCTATCGTATCATTTCTGGAGCATTTGGAGCCTTCCGTATGGACGCACTGAAGCAGGTGGGAGGTTGGGATATTGGACCAGGTTTGGATGGAGATATAACAGTAAAATTACGTAAATCAGGATATAAGATTGTTTTTGAGCACAGAGCAGTTTGTTTGACGGCGGCGCCGGTGAAGTTCATGAAATTGTTCAAACAACGATTGCGTTGGAGTCGATCCCTAGTTCGATTCCGTTTGCGAAAACACGTTGATGTATTTACACCACATAAAGGATTTAACTGGTTGAATTTTTTGGGTTTCGTAGAAAACGTATTGTACAATTTCTTACTGGATTTGAAGTGGATTGTTTATATCATTGACGTAGCCATCAATTACCCGGAATGGGTTTATATCATTCTACCGTTCAATATTATTATGTACACGCTGGCCGGATTTTTACAGCAGATTGCAGTGGCTATATTCTCGGAGCGTAGAAGTGAAGAATGGATTTTCTTTTTATACGTTCCATTGATGGTACCTTATATCGCTTATTTCTTAAGAATTTGCAACACCTTGGCTTATTTCAAAGAGTTGTTCTTTAAGGCTTCTTATCGAGATCCTTGGAACCCGCAGAAGAGTTCTTATCAGGCAGTGAAGCATGGGTATTAATTGATTGACCCTAACTTCAAAATCAACCTCAATTTCAATTTTCGTGTTATACGGGATTGGAGTTGAGGCTTTCTATTTTTTACAATTGACTTAAAAACCATTGTTTCTCCGTCAAGCCTTTCTCTTCTTGAATTGATTTTCGCAATTCTTGTACTGCATGTTTATCGAAAGAATTCAACTCCACTAACAGTTGTGTGTACTGTATAATTGTACTCCAGTTTTCGTAATGATAGCCGATTTTCTTATTCCGTCTAATAAACATTTTCATCGTATGTAAATGGGCAAGAAGTAAATCTATTTCGTTGGTTTCATAATATATTTTCAATAATAGTAGTTTTGCAACCATGCTGTTAATTAAGTCGTTATAATCTGCTGTTTGTAAATAAAAAAGAGCCCTGTCAAAGTTTTTCCTTTCAAATTCTAAGCGAGCAGAACTTAGACTGTAGGTCACTTCTCGATACGACACATCTAAGTTGTTTTTATAAGTCTCTACAAACCAAGCGGCCCAATCAAAATTGCCTAAGCGCAGCGAAATTCCAACCATGTTGTTGTATGAAAACCGAGAGAGCTGCTGGTCTTTTAACAAGATTTCTTCTTCCAATCCTTTTTTGTACAAATCCAAGGCTTCTTGTAAATAGCTATGTTCATTGGCGTTAATTTTTTTAATGCAAAAATTGATAACTAATAAATATAAACTCCGCATTTCTTCCGTGGGAAACCGCCCCGTATTTTTAAATAATACTTTTTTGAAGTTCTGAAAATGTGTCTCGTTATTCGATTCGAATAGTGCGAGATAACAATGATAGTAAACCGAAATGGCAGGAATATTAATGAAATGTGCTTGCTGCGCTTTTTCTAAAATCTCGACCATGAATGTAATGCGATACTGTGCATTGAAGACCGCTTGGTGTGATAGCGAAGTGCAAGCTTGGCGTAGTTTCATACTCAAAAAAGCATGATCGAGATTGTCTTCTAAATTCTGTAGGTTTAATGCTTGAGTCCGACCACTTTTAGCTTGGAAAAGTAATTTTTCTTGCTCTAATTTAAAGTTCGAGAAATGATATTCGGGATGTCGAAAGGTCTGTTTGTTTAGTTCCTTTTCTGATCGATTTAAGGTTTTTTGAAAAAGACGATTTAAGTTCTTTTCGCGATAAGCAGATAAAAGTATTGCGTGTTTCTCCAAATCATTCCCCATCATTTTTTCGACGATTAAGAATTGTTCTTGTAGCTTCAAAAAATAGCTTAGGAGCAAGCGCATTTCTTGATTGTTGAATATTTTCTTTGGAAAAACCATTGTCCAAATCTCTTTTGGAGTTGGTACTGTTTCTTTGACTCTAAATTCCAATAGTGCATCAAATAACTGAATCAAATCGATCCGCTTATTGAAGTAAGGAGAATTTATAAATCGGCGAAATCGACGAATCTCTGTTGTGCTAAGACTCTTAAGTAACTCCCAGGCATGTACTTTTTCCATCTTCTTTGAATGATATAACGAACTTTCTACATTTTATGATTAAATGCATACTAAATATACTTAAAAAGATTGTTTTTAATAAAAAATGAGGAATTGAACTTTCTACAAGTTTGATTATTTGTAATTGTTATTCCTATTCTTTTTAGCGAGGTTTGTTACATCCTATTTAGAATCTGCTTAATAAATTCGATCCTAGGATGAAAAACGTTTCTTTTAGCGAGAGCTTCAATTGTGGAAATACTATGGAATCTAAATGAAAAACCTTTAAACAAAGAACACATTGCCATGAAAAAACTCCTATTTGTTTCTTTACTTTTTATGCTTGGACTTCCTTTTTTCGGACATGCTTGTAATAATAGTACGATTGAGATAGTTAGCCAAACAGATAATGGAAACGCAACCATCACTTATTGTCTAAGCCTAACTACGGAATTAGAATCTACGGATCAACCCTTTTTTGGCTTTGTACTACAATTTCAATCTTGTTCAAATACTGCTTCCGTTTTACCCGGAGCTTATCCAGCAACGATTTCAACTGCAACAAATGGAGTTTTATTAGAACCTCTAACCGGACTAACTGGTACGGAAATAAATTCCGTTGCTAATAATAGTGATTGGGATTTATATGAGGGTTTCAACAATGTACTTAGTTATGAATCTAATGCGCTCGTAGCTACGGACGATGTAGTCTTTGATATATGTATAACTGTTGATCAATGTGTGGAAACGATTCTCTTCGATGCACATGTCAGTTCTGGTGCAAACGATTGTAAGAAAACAGTAGTAACTAACTCTAGTTGCACCTTAACGACTACTCAAGCTTGTGATGACGGTATTGCCTGCACTGGTAATGATCAGGAAACGGTTCTTATTGCAGACGGCACCATCTGTGTGCCTTGCCAGGGAACAGATCAGGATTGTAGCACTGGGCCAACATTAGTTTTTCCCTGTGATGATGGAAATCCGAATACGATCGACGATAGCGAAGTAGTTCTCGGTTGTGATGGTAGTATTTGTATTCCATGTAATGGGATTCCTGTTGACTGTAATACTCCTGGTGCGACGACTATTCAACCTTGTGATGACGGTGATCCTTGCACCATTAATGATACTG